>CAIOTL010000062.1 GCA_903861155.1 uncultured Bacteroidota bacterium | reverse complement strand
TGGGACAAAAGCATTACTTGTTCTTGGTAAACGGTGATTCCGTAAGTATCTTTTAGTAATTCTTCGCAAGCATCAAGGTCATAAACAATTTCTTCTTCGCCGTTTTTCCGTTTCACGAAACTCGGAATATAAGCAATTGGCCCAGGACGATACAAAGCATTCATGGCAATCAAATCCGGAAAAACCGTCGGCTTCAATTCCTTCATGTATTTTTGCATTCCGGCACTTTCATACTGAAAAATTCCGACCGTTTCACCACGCTGAAAAAGCTCGTAGGTCTTTAAATCATCAATAGGAAATTCGTCTGGATTCAGATCGATTCCGTTTCTGTATTTTACTAATTTAACAGTATCTTTTATCAACGTTAGGGTTTTCAAACCCAAGAAGTCCATCTTCAATAAACCGGCACTTTCTACAACCGAGTTATCAAATTGTGTGACATACAAATCCGAATCTTTGGCCGTAGCCACAGGAACAAAATCGGTAATATCGCTAGGCGTAATAATAACTCCACAAGCGTGAATCCCAGTGTTTCTAAGGTTTCCTTCTAATACTTTGGCTTGTTGAATGGTTTCTCCCCCCAAATCATCTTCATTGGCCAAACCAATTAATTCCTTGATTTTATCGTATTCTTCCGGTCGAACAGCTTTCTTGATTACATCTTCTTTCTCATTCAGAAAACGGGCTAAATTCCATTTGGATGGCATCATTCCTGGAATCAATTTCGCAATTTTATCGGCTTCGAATAAAGGCAAATCCAGTACACGAGCCGTATCACGAATCGCCGATTTCGTCGCCATTTTACCATACGTGATAATTTGCGCCACTTGTTTTGAGCCGTATTTTCGAATCACATAATCCATGACGCTGCTTCGTCCTTCGTCATCAAAATCGATATCTATATCGGGTAGTGACACACGATCCGGATTAAGGAAACGCTCAAAAAGCAAATTATATAAAAGCGGGTCAATATTGGTAATCTTCAAACAATACGCCACCACCGAACCTGCCGCAGAACCCCGACCAGGCCCAACAGAAACGCCCATATTTCGGGCTTCTGCGATGAAATCCTGAACAATTAAGAAATAACCTGGATATCCTGAATTTTCTATAGTCAATAATTCAAAATCTATTCTTTCTTGAATTTCAGGTGTTATTTCCTTGTATCTCCGATTCGCACCTTCAAAAGTAAGATGTCGTAAATACGCATTTTCACCTCGAACACCGCCATCAATTGCATCTTCCGAAACACTAAATTCGACTGGAATTTCAAATTTTGGAAGCAAAACTTCACGAGCTAAATCATAAATTTCAATCTTATCGACAATTTCAGAAATATTCGAAATTGCTTCTGGCAAATCATTGAAATTCTTCTTCATTTCCTCGCCCGACTTGAAATAATATTCCTGATTCGGCAAACCGTAACGATAACCACGTCCTCGCCCAATTGGTGTCGTTTGTTTTTCGCCATCCCGAACGCAAAGCAAAATATCGTGCGCATTGGCATTGTCTTTCTCAATGTAGAACGTATTATTTGTCGCAATCAGTTTGACATCGTGCTTTCTAGCCAATGAAATTAAACCTTCATTCACGCGGTTTTCGTCTTCTTGATTGTGACGCATCACCTCGATATAAAAATCTTCGCCAAATTCGTGTTTCCACCAAAGCAAAGCTTCTTCTGCTTGGATTTCACCCAAATTCAAGATTTTATTTGGAATTTCCCCATAGAGATTTCCCGACAAAACAATGATATCTTCCTTATATTGTTGAATGATTTTTCGATCAATTCTTGGTACATAATAAAAACCTTCGGTATAACCAATCGAAGACATTTTGGCCAAATTATGGTAGCCTTTTTTGGTCTTCGCCAAAAGCACAATTTGGTATCCATTGTCTTTAACCGACTTATTTTTATGATCTTCACAAACGAAAAATTCACAACCAACAATTGGTTTCATCGAAACTTCGGTCGGTTCTTCGCCTTTTTCTATCGCTTCCTTATTTTTGGCCTCAGCCGCTTTATTATGGTACAAAATATCGCGAACAAAATGAAAAGCCCCCATTAAATTGGCGTGATCCGTCATCGCCACAGCTTGCATTTTTTGCTGCGAAGCCGATTTAACCAAGGCTGCAACACTAATTGTAGATTGTAAAACTGAAAACTGCGTATGATTATGCAAATGCACAAAATCCGAATCGATTAAGATTTGCGTATTCTCCGAAAGTTCCTGTTTCGAAATGGGTGCGGCTTGTTGACCACCCAATTGCTGCCGAATTTTATCGGATGCTTCCTTTAAATTAATATGTTGCAAGCCGATAAGCTGAATTTCTCTTGGATTTTTTAATTGAAAATCCTCGAAATATTTCTGCTCCACTTCGAGTTCTGTTTTGGTAAAAACTTCGATACGAATTAATTCGAAAAAGCAACGTGTTGTTGCCTCAACATCGGCGGTGGCATTGTGCGCTTCGCCAAAAGGTTTATTAAAAAGATAAGAATGTAATTCGGTTAGCGTAGGCAGTTTGAATTTCCCGCCACGACCACCGGGAAGTTTCAATAACGACGCCGTAATTTCAGTACAAGTATCGAGAATTGGCATCGAACTCATCAGACTTTCGACTCCCAATCTATAAAATTCGCAACCCATAATATTGATGTCAAAACCTAGATTTTGACCCACAATAAACTTAGTTTTCGATATAGCGATATTAAATTTTTCTAAAACTTCAGCTAAAGAAACTCCTTCGGCTTCGGCTAATTCAGTCGAAATACCATGAATTCGTTCGGCATCATAGGGAATATTAAATCCCTCAGGTTTTACCAAATAATCCTGATGTTCGATGAGTTTTCCCATATCGTCGTGGAGCTGCCAAGCGATTTGAATACATCTTGGCCAGTTGTCCGTGTCTGAAATGGGTGCGCCCCAACGCTTTGGTAATCCTGTAGTTTCAGTATCGAATATTAAGTACATAGTTGAAATTGAAGCGTTTGTAATTTATACAAATTACAAAAAATGAATTTCAAATTTAGCTTTTTTTTAGGGATTGAAATCAGGAAGTTATCAACAAAAAACGAACTCAGAAAATCAAATAAAATTGTAAATCCATTTTTTTTGGATGTCGTAGTATTTTATCAAAAATATTAACGAAATAGACATTAAAAACGTGCTAATAAGTTGGATTTTTTTGCATTTAAAAAGCATAAAAACTGCTACAAAACATCAACTTGTAAAAACGATTAAAGATGTTTATTTTACATATTATTTCAAATACAGTTCTTTTATCAAAATATTTTCAAATAATTACTCTTTTTTGAATGAAAATATGCTAAAACATCAAATTTAGAAAACACATGCAACAAGACCTTAGATTGAAGTAAAAATAAAAAGGAGTTAGAAATTAAAAAAATCAATAAAATATCAAACCTTTAAATAGAAGTCGTAATGTATAGAAAAAACCATTTTGGGTATCGTATATAAGTAAATAATAAAATTGACAATTTTATTTCTTTTTTTAAATTTGCTCCCATTGTTGCAATTTATAGCCAATTGCGAGGATTGCAAAAAAAGAAATACACTTAAAAAAATAGTTAAAATGAGTACTACATTATTCGACAAAGTATGGGATTCGCACGTGGTGCGTAAAATTGAAGATGGACCAGATGTGTTTTTTATTGACCGTCATTTCATTCACGAAGTTACAAGTCCTGTTGCTTTTTTAGGTTTAAAAGAAAGAGGAATCACCGTTTTGTATCCAGAACGCACCTTTGCAACTGCCGATCACAACACACCAACAATAAACCAACATTTGCCTGTTGAAGATGCATTATCTGCCAATCAGCTAAAAGCTTT
>CAIOTL010000061.1 GCA_903861155.1 uncultured Bacteroidota bacterium | reverse complement strand
GGCTGTCTTTTTGAGACAGCCTCTTTTTTATGATAATTTTAGGGTTTAAAAGGTGAAAAGTGTAAATATTGCAACTTTTTATCAAAGTAATATAACTCCTTATTTTTTTAAATAATCAACCTTTGTAATTCATTATTATATATAAAATCCTATAATTAATTTAGTCATGATAGCAGTAAAAAAAAACGGAATAATACTCACGAAGACAGAGCTTATTTTTGAAAATGAAGGTGTTTTAAATCCAGCAGCCATTAGAGAAGGAGGCTTTGTTCACCTGTTTTACAGAGCGGTGAGCGAAGGGAACCATTCCACTGTTGGTTATTGCAAACTTATGGGCCCCTTAGAAGTAGAACAACGGCTAGACGTGCCTTTAATCTCACCTGAATTTGAGTATGAAAAACACGGTATTGAAGATCCAAGAATCGTAAAAATTGAAGATTTATATTACCTCACCTACACGGCTTATGATGGTGTAAACGCATTGGGTGCCTTGGCAACTTCGAAAGATTTAATTCATTTTGACAAAAAAGGAATCATTGTTCCTCAAATCACGTATGAAGATTTTAATCGTTTGGCAGAAACAAATGGACCAATAGACGAGAAATATTATAGCTTCAATCAGCACAATGAAATTACTGAAAAAGATGGAATGAAAATATTGCTGTGGGACAAAAATGTAATTTTTTTTCCTAGAAAAATTAATGGCAAGTTCTGTTTTTTTCATCGTATTCGACCTGAAATACAAATTGTTGTTAAAATAGAATCATTAGATGATTTAACCGAACAATTTTGGAGGGATTATTTCATTCATTTTAATGATCACATCGTGCTTTCGCCAAAGAAAAATCAAGGGATAAGTTATATTGGTGGTGGCTGTCCGCCAATAGAAACGGAATTGGGCTGGCTTATCATTTATCATCGAGTTCATACTTCCTTAAAAGGCTATGTTTATTCAGCCGGTGCTGCCTTATTAGACATTAAAAATCCTCAAGTAGAAATTGCCAGATTGCCGTATGACTTATTTAAACCTGAGGAAATTTGGGAATTAAAAGGGGAAGTAAATAATGTGTGCTTCTCAACCGGAGCTGTTGTTTTTGACGATATTTTATATGTCTATTACGGAGCTGCCGATGAAAGAATTGCGTGTGCCTCTATGAGTTTATCCGGATTATTAAAAGAATTAATACAAAACAAAAAAACAAGATGAGAAATAAAAGTATAATCAATCCCATTAATTTGTTTTCCATAAAAAAACAACTTCAAAATAGTTCTGACAGTAAATTTAATTATCAGAGAAACGGAATCAAGTTGCCTGAAATTGTAATCGTCACCACTTTTCCGCCGCGAGAATGTGGAATTGCAACGTATTCTCAAGATTTAATTTTTGCCTTAAAAAACAAATTCAAAAAATCGTTTGCCCTAAAAATTGTTGCTTTAGAATTAGAAAAAGAAAAGCACATTTATGCGGATGACATCTATGCTATTTTAGAAACGGATAATCAAAAATCGTATTTGGAATTAGCGGAGAATATTAATGAAAATGAAAGTATTGAAATCGTTTTGATTCAACACGAATTTGGCTTATTCAGAACCAATGAAGCCGATTTTATATCCTTTTTAAAATCGATTCAAAAACCAATCATTGTTGTTTTTCATACCGTTTTACCTCGTCCGGATGAAAAACTTAAAAAGCAGGTTCAACAAATTAATAAAGCTGTTGTTGCATTTATCGTAATGACCAATGCATCTGCAAAAATATTAGAAAATGATTATGCTGTTTTACAAAATAAAATCACTGTGATTTCTCACGGAACGCATTTAGTTGAACATTCGAACAAGGAAGTTCTCAAAGAAAAATACAATTTATCAGGGCGAAAAATCATTTCAACCTTTGGATTGCTAAGTTCCGGAAAATGTATTGAAACTTCTATAGAGGCACTGCAAACCATTGTAAAAGAACAACCCAAAGTATTGTTTCTTGTCATCGGAAAAACACATCCGAGTGTTGTTAAAAACGAGGGTGAAAAATACCGAAATTCGCTTGAAACCCAAATTATTGCATTAGGATTGCAAGATAATGTTAAATTTATCAATCAATATTTGCCATTGGATGAGCTTTTGGAATATTTGCAATTAACTGATATTTATCTTTTTACAACCAAGGATCGAAATCAGGCGGTAAGCGGTACTTTCTCTTATGCCATCAGTTGCGGTTGCCCCATCATTTCTACCCTAATTCCGCATGCGCTCGAAGTATTGCAAAACGGAAATGGAATTATCATTGATTTTGAAAACCCAGAACAATTAGCCCAACAAGTCATTCGTTTGTTGAACGATGAACAATTACGAAAAACCATTGCCTTTAATGGTATTCATAAATTAGCTCCTACTGCATGGGAAAACTCGGCAATTGCTCACGCTTTGTTGTTTGAAAAAATGGCCAATAAAAAAATAGAGTTACATTATAAAATTCCCGAAATCAACTTCAATCATTTCAAAAAGATGACGACTCCATTTGGAATGATCCAGTTTTCTAAAATAAATCAGCCTGATATGACTTCGGGCTATACATTAGATGACAATGCTCGAGCTTTGGTGGCGATTTGCCAACATTATGAATTGACAAATGATGAAGCGGATCTAGAATACATTCAACTTTATTTCAATTTTATAAAATTCTGTTTTCAGTCTAATGGCACTTTCTTGAATTATGTAAACGAAAACGGAAAATTCACCAACCAAAACAATGAAAACCTCGACGATGCTAATGGAAGAGCGATTTGGGCTTTGGGATATCTAATTTCGATAGGTGCTCTTTTACCCTCAGTATTATATGAAAAAGCGGTATTAACCATGCAAATAGCATTGATAAATGTTCGTGAAATACATTCCACTCGAGCTATGGCTTTCATTGTAAAAGGGATTTATTATAGTAGTCTAAATAATAATCTTTTTCAAAATATAGTTTTATTGCAACATCTTGCCAACAAATTAGTTCAGATGTACAAACACGAAGCGGACGAAAACTGGCAATGGTTTGAAAGTTATCTTACGTATGCCAATAGTATTTTGCCAGAAGCAATGTTGTGTGCTTATTTAGCAACAGGTGAGAATAGTTATAAGGAAATAGCTAAAAAATCTTTTGATTTCTTATTGTCAAAAACATACAGAAACAATAGTATAAAAGTAATATCAAACAATGGGTGGCTTAACAGTGGAGAAGAATTAAATTATGAGAAAGTTGGGGGAGAACAACCCATAGATGTGGCATATACTATTCTTGCGCTGAGCAAATTTCACACTACTTTCAAGGATGAAAAGTATTTGCTAAAAATGGAAACAGCTTTCGATTGGTTTTTAGGAAACAATCATTTGCACCAAATTATCTACAATCCCTGTACTGGAGGTTGTTATGACGGTTTAGAAGACCATTACATCAATTTGAATCAAGGCGCCGAATCAACCGTTAGTTATTTAATGGCAAGACTTACGATGGAAAAACATTGGAACTATAAAAATATAAAAGACCCTGATAAAATGGCTATTCCCATAAAAAGTAAGATAAAATCAAGAATCAGAATCGAGCGCGAAATTCCAAAAGTATATGAAAAATAGGAATTATATAACTTTTAAAAAAAGTTATATAACAATTTAACCCTCAAATTTTTAGAATTTTACTGTGTAGAAAATTAATAGCTATTAATTTTTAAATAAAATAATCGATGTTGTTTCGTCAAGAGAAGAAGAACCTCACCACAATTTAATTTGTTGGTACTAACAAATAACATTGATAATTTTTAGAGCTATTCTGAAAAGGGTAGTTAAAAGAATTGAAAAATAATCAATGTTGTTTCGTCAAGAGAAGAAGAACCTCACCACAATTTAATTCGTTGGTACTAACAAATAGCATTGATGATTTTTAGAATTATTCTGAAAAATAATATTTAAAGTATTGAATAAATAATTCAGTCTCTTACATTCAAGAGCTGTGTGTAATTCAAAAAAATGAGACAATTATGATATTGCGAAAAGTAACATTTGAAGATTGGAAAATTCTTCTTGAATGGAGAAATAACCTTGAAACAAGAAAGAATTCTCATAATATGGGATTAGTAGAAGAAGAAAACCATAAAAAATGGCTTAATTCTATTATAGTAAATGAGAATAGACAATTATTTGTTGCTTTTAACAATGAAATTCCTGTTGGGACAGTTAGGGCGGACTTTGACAAACAAAATAATGAATATGAGTTATCATGGACAATCGCACCTGATTTACGTGTTAAAAGGATTGGAAAAAAAATGATTAAATTATTAGCTGATAAATTACGATTAAAAATTAGGGTAGAAATTAAAAATGGAAATATTGCTTCTATAAAAATTGCTGAGTATACTGGAATGATATTTAAGAAAGAAGAAAATGGGGTTTTGCATTACTCAAACTACTGAATAGCAATTCCACTAAACTTAAGAAATATCCTTTAAATAAGGCTTCATTGTTTATTCTAGCATCATGTCACACCCGTAAAATTTTGTTTTGAGGATAGGAAAATAGTCTAAAAACTTTACTTCAAATAGCATCAACCGAAGAAGAACCTCACCACAATTTAATTTGTTGGTACTAACAAATAACATTGATGATTTTTAGAATTATTCTAATCAAGTCTTTGAAAATCAAAAAAAAAATAAATAAAAAATTATGATACCTAAAATTGGAATTACTGAAAAGCATCTACAAAAAAACAACAGCTTTCTTTCCGTTATTTTATCCGATGAAATGACTCTTTACATCAAAACCAGAAAATTCCACTGGAATGTTGCCGGCGAAAGTTTTATGGAATTGCACAAATTATTCGAATCTCAATATACAGAATTAGAAGCCATTATTGATACTGTAGCAGAGCGCATCGGTAAATTGGGAGGCAAAACCATTGGAACAATGAGTGAGTTTTCATTGCTTTCTAGAATTGTTGAACATCCCAACAAATATCCGGTTCAAAAAGCAATGCTTTCGGAATTACTATCGGATCACGAAATCCTGATAACCGAATTACGAAAAGATACCGACTTCTTTTCAGACGAAAATTACGATGCTGGAACAGCTGATTTACTTACGGAAATTTTGCAACAACACGAGACAATTGCCTGGATTTTGAGGAGATATTTGAGTTGAAATCAGAAAGAGAAAGACACCTTTATTAAAAATATGTAATTTAAATTATTTTTTTGGTTAGTGGCTGCCTCTTTGAGGCAGTTTCTTTTTATAGGAATTTTATCTTAGCGTTTCTCACAGTAAAAAGTGTGAATGATGTAACTTATTTCTAAAGTTATATAACATATTATAAGGTTAATAGGCTCAACTTTAACAATTCATAATTGATACCTATGTCAATTGTTAATTTGAAAATTTATTTCTTAACAAATTAAAAAAAACCATGAAACCAACAAAAAAATTAGGGATTTGGATGGATCATTCCATTGCTTATCTGATGGAGTTTACCTCTAATCCATTTGAGATTAAAACCATTGAATCAAAATTTACCCATCTTAAAAAAATGGATGCTTTAACCAAGAGTGAAAGTTTAATGCATAACAAAGAGCAACAACAACTTTCTAGTTATTATAAAAAACTGGGCGAAGTAATTAAAGATTACAAGCGAGTTTTACTTTTTGGACCTACCAATGCAAAAACGGAATTATTTGACATTTTAAGTGAAGATGAACGTTTCGCAAAGATAAAAATTGAAATTAAAGAAACCGATAAAATGACGGCGAATCAAAAAGATGCTTTTGTTAAGAGCTATTTTTCGAGAGCTTGATTTTAATTTTCGAAATGAATTCATATTGCAAAAACAAGTTTAAAACGATAAAAACGAAAAATAAAAGCTCTAGGAATATTCATAGTGGGAATAATAATGACTGTGTCTAAAGGATTTAGTTATGTAACTACTTAAAAAGTGGCTGAAATAGTTTCTATTATGATTAATATAGAAAAAAATCATCCTGTACAATGGACGCCCATCATTGGTGTGTTAATAATTATTGGAGGCATCGTCATCATAGGAGGCAGCAAATTGAAAGACAATAAAACCTAATTTACAATCTGGCGACTTAGATTTAACCACTATAGTAACGATAAACATTTTGTAAGCCTTTTTGCCTTGAAGTACTCCTTTTATAGTTTAAAAATTCTGACATTATTCGAATTGACTTTTGAATAATTTTAAAAATGTATATAATTAACTCCAAAATAAATACAATTTTGACCCAATATCTAACAAATATCTTTAATGATACAGGCACTATTACCCAATTTGCCTTACGGTTTTTTAAGGAGCTTTTCAAGCCTACTTTTCAATTCAGGGAATTTGTCAGGCAGTGCTACGCCCTTGGTTACAAAACCTTGCCATTAATAAGCATTACGGGATTTATAATGGGATTAGTGTTGACTATTCAATCCCGGCCAACCTTATTGAAATTTGGAGCTGAATCCTGGTTGCCCAGTATGGTTTCGATGTCCTTGATCAAGGAAATTGCACCAGTAATAACCGCTTTGATTTGTGCTGGAAAAATAGCTTCAGGGATTGGTGCTGAACTGGGTTCAATGAAAGTAACAGAGCAGATCGACGCTATGGAAGTTTCGGCGATAAATCCTTATAAATACCTGGTGGTTACCCGAATTTTGGCCACAACACTTATGGTTCCTTTATTGGTAATTTATGCTGATTTTATTGGAATTTTTGGAGGATATATTGGTTACAACATACACGGAAGTATGGGTTTGTATCGGTATTTTTCAGATGTTGTCGAAAATCTTAGATATTTAGACTTTCTGCCCGCTTTTATTAAAACTTTTTTCTTCGGGTTTTTCATTGGATTAATTGGTTCTTACAAAGGTTTTAATGCCTCAAACGGGACGGCAAGTGTAGGAATTGCGGCCAATGAAGCGGTAGTTTCTGCTTCTCTTTCTGTTTTTATTATTGATATGCTGGCCGTTCAATTAACCGATTTATTTTTCTAAAATTATGGAAACACAACCTATTATTGTTATAAAGAATTTATATAAATCTTTTGGAAAAAATAAAATATTAAAAGGAATTAACCTTACGGTAAAAAAGGGTGAAAATTTGGTGATTCTTGGTCGTTCGGGTTCCGGAAAATCAGTGACCATAAAATGTTTGGTCGGATTAGTCAGAGCCGATAAAGGGACAATTAATATTTTTGGCACAGCAATCACTTCATTAAATGATAAGGAACTCAATGCCATTAGAGTCAGAATAGGTTTTATGTTTCAAAATGGTGCGCTGTACGATTCTATGTCCATAAGACAAAACTTGGCATTCACCTTAAAACATCACACTCCAAATTTATCTGAATCTGCAATTGAAAGTCAAATATTTGAAGCATTGGAAAGTGTTGGTTTAAAAGAAGCAATCGCCAAAATGCCCTCGGAATTATCAGGCGGAATGAAAAAAAGGATCGCATTGGCAAGAGCCATTATCATTACGCCAGAAATTCTTTTGTATGACGAACCCACTTCGGGTTTGGACACTATTACTGCTAGAGAAATCAGCGAATTAATCCTGTCCATTCAAAAAAAGTACAAGACTACCTCCATCATAATTACCCATGATATGGCTTGTGCAAAAATGACAGGAGACAGGATTTTGATTCTGAAAGACGGGCTAATTAATGCCGAAGGCACTTATGCAGCCTTGGAAAAAAGTAAGGACGAATGGGTCCGTTCTTTTTTTATATAAACAATAAATAATAGAAATTATGAATAAAGATACCGGATCAAATTGGAAGTTAGGAATGTTTGTAATAGTTGGATTAATACTATTGGTTTTTACCATTTATTTTATTGGAAAACAGCAAAATTTGTTTGGCTCCACCTTTTACTTAAAATCACAATTTAAAACGGTCAGCGGTTTAAAAGTAGGAAACAACGTGCGCTTTTCTGGAATAAATGTCGGGACCATTGACGAAATTGATTTGATAACAGATTCTAGCGTAGTGGTAGTTATAAAAATTGAAAAAGAAGTACAAAAATTTATTAAAACGGATGCTATGGCCAGTATTGGTTCTGACGGATTAATGGGGGATAAAGTGTTGACCGTTTCTCCTGGTGTTTCCTCTAACAAAATTATCAAAGACAACGATTTTATTGCCTCAAAAAATCCCATAGAAATGGAAGATTTGATGAATAGTGTGAAAAAAAGCGTGGATAATGCCAGCATTATAACTACCCAACTGGCACAATTTTCGTATAATATGAATAATGCAAATGGCACCTTGTCAAAATT
>CAIOTL010000060.1 GCA_903861155.1 uncultured Bacteroidota bacterium | reverse complement strand
TTATTATTGCTGTTTTTAGTGTTATTGAAATCGCCTTTTTTGTTGCCAATATCATAAAAATTAAAGAAAGATGGATGTTCTTGTTTTTTGAACTTTTCATTTTTATGACCATGTATGTTTGGTATTTTGCGAGAAAAACGAATAATAAATTCCTAAGGTTTACTAATTTAGTTGAATACACTAAAGAACTTAACGAATTGAGTCACGATGATAGCATTCCAAAATACGCAACTCACTTAATTTATTTATCAAAGGCGGATAGAAATTATGAAATAGAAGAAAAAGTATTGAAATCTATTTTTTCAAAAAAACCTAAAAGAGCTGATGTTTACTGGTTTTTTCATATCAATAGAACCAATGATCCTTTTACTTTAAATTATGAAGTTATTGAATTATTGGATGATAAAGTAATCAAAATTGTTCTAAATATTGGTTTTAGGATTCAACCAAAAGTAGAATTGTATTTTAAGAAAATTGTTCAAGATTTGGTTAAAAACAAAGAATTAAATTTACATATTCGTCCTGATGGTTCTACAAAATATAATGCTGAACCTGATTTTAAATTTATAATTTTAGAAAAGTTCCTATCCGTTGAAAACGAATTTTCAATAAAAGAAGGATTCTTATTAAATTCCTATTATATGCTTAAAAATTGGTCCCTTTCTGATACAAGAGCCTACGGATTAGACAAAAGTGATGTGGAAATAGAAGAAGTTGCTTTTGTTTATCAACCCATTACAAAATTGGAATTGGAGAGAAAAAAATAAGGTTTAAATTAACAATGTTATTTGCAATTTAAGATTGCTTTTTAACTAAAAAAAAATAGTTTAAAGATAATAAATTTCATCTTTAAACTATTTTTTTTGCCATCTGAATCTAGCAGTCCGCCATATTCACAGCTATTGCCAAGCCTCCTTCGGAAGTTTCTTTGTATTTGTTGTTCATATCCTTTGCCGTTTCCCACATGGTGTTGATGACCTTATCCAATGGAACTTTAGCGTTTTTCGGGTCGGTTTCCAAAGCCAATTCGGCAGCATTTATCGCTTTTATGGCGCCCATCGTATTTCTTTCTATACATGGAATTTGGACTAATCCTCCCACAGGATCACAGGTCAATCCCAGATGATGTTCCATAGCGATTTCGGCGGCCATTAAAACTTGAGCAGGTGTTCCGCCCATTAATTCACATAAAGAGGCTGCTGCCATTGCAGATGAAACGCCAATTTCGGCCTGACAACCACCCATTGCAGCGGAAATAGTAGAACCTTTTTTGAAAATACTTCCTATTTCGCTGGCCACCATCAGGAATTGTTTAATTTCCTTTTCTCCAGCATCGTGGTTTTCTATAACCAAATAATACATTAAAACTGCTGGAATCACCCCAGCACTTCCGTTAGTTGGAGCAGTAACCACTCGGCCTAAGGAAGCATTTACTTCGTTTACGGCCAATGCAAAACAGCTTACCCATTTTAGGATTTGACGAAATTTTACTTCTGTTAATCGGATTTGTTCCAACCAGGTTTGTGGCGAATCATAATTGGCCATACCGATGAGATGTTGATGCATATCAAATGCTCTGCGATGAACATTCAACCCTCCAGGAAGTATGCCTTTAGAATGACAGCCAATATACATACATTCGAGCATTGTGTTCCAAATCCGTATCAATTCGTGATGAATTTCAGCTTCGGGACGCATTGATTTTTCATTTTCGAAAACAATTTCCGAAATTGGTTTGTTTTCCTGAATAGTATAATTCAGCAATTCATTTGCATTTTGAATGGGGAACGGAAAGGCACATTTTATTTGGATTTTCTTCTTAGCATTGACGCGCTCTTCTTTCACCACAAATCCGCCACCGATGGAGTAGAAGGTCGAAATATATTCTGTTGTATCAAGTAAAGAAGCCGTAAAAGTCATACCATTTGCGTGAAAAGGGAGGAAGTTTTTATTAAAAATGATATCCTCTTCAGGAAAAAAAGGAACTATTATTTCATTTCCAAAATGAATGTGTTTTTTCTCTTTTATTTCTGTTATTATTTTATCAATATTTTCAATAGGAATATACTCTGGATCTTGTCCTGATAGTCCTAACATTAGGGCTAAATCAGTGGCGTGACCTTTTCCAGTCAAAGAAAGCGAACCATACAAATCGACTTTTATATAGTCAATAATTTCAAAAATATTATTAGCACGAAGTTCCTCCAGAAAACGTTCGGCAGCGCGCCAAGGGCCAAGAGTGTGAGAACTTGAGGGTCCAATACTAATTTTTAGCATATCAAAAACCGAAATACATTCTTCCATTTACTATAACGTTTTAGTGGAACAAATATAATATATGAATTTTAGTTTTTTACTAAATTAAAAGGGTTCATTAAATTGAATCATTTTATTTTTAATTTAAAATGGATATTTTTCCTTTGAATAAGTTAATTATTGTAAATTCGAATCAAATTATTTCCGCTTTAATTCAACATTATGAAAAAGTCTGCCCTCTTATTCATCTTCCTTTTTTCAATTACAAATGGCATAAGCCAAAGATATCAAGTTTCAAAAAAAATAAATACAGAAGGCAGTGAAGGCTGGGATTATCTCGCCGTTGATGATGTAAATCAACATTTGTTTGTTTCCCACGGAAGTGTTGTGAACGTGGTAGATTTAAAATCCGACAAAACTATCGCCACCATTCCCTACACCAAAGGTGTTCACGGAATTGCCATTGCCAACGATTTGAATAAAGCTTTTATTAGTAACGGAAGGGATAATTCTATAACTATTGTTAATTTGAAAACCTTTGAATTAATCAAAAAAACGACCATAAATGGACAAAACCCTGATGCAATTTTGTATGATGCCTTTTCTAAAAAAGTCTTTGCCTTTAATGGGAAATCTCATGATGCTACGGTACTTGACGCCAATACTAACAAGATTGTAAAAACGATTCCTCTTGGTGGAAAACCAGAGTTTTCAGTCACCAATGACAAAGGTTTGATTTATGTAAATATTGAAGACAAAAACGAAATTAAAACCATAAACGCAACAACTCTCGAAGTGGTAAATACCTGGAGTATTGCACCGGGCGACGAACCTTCTGGATTGGCGATGGATGCGGAAACCAACCGATTGTTTTCTGTTTGCGGAAACAAATTGATGGTTGTTCTTAACGCTTTAAACGGCAAAATAATTGCCACTTTGCCTATTGGTGATAGTTGTGATGGCGTTACTTTTGATGCTGAAAAGAAACTGATTTTCAGCTCTAATGGAGTAGGAACCATCACGGTGGTGAAAGAGGTAAATGCCAATAGTTTTTTGGTCTCGGAGACCGTAAAAACCCAAAAAGGTGCCCGAACAATTGCTTTAAACAAAATTACAAATCAATTGTATTTGCCCACCGCCGAATTTGGTCCAAAGCCAGAACCAACATCTGAAAATCCGAAACCCAGAGCAAGTTTAATTCCGAATTCTTTCGTGGTTTTGGTGGTTAGTAGTGGCAATTAAAAAATTATTTAGTCTTTTTAAAGGTTGAAAAAAATTTTAAAGGCTTTTAAAATCAAACAATTCATAAAATTTTCACCCAATTATTTTAAAAAAAAAATCTAATTTTATCGAATGAAATTAAAGTATTTATTTCTGGTTTTTCTGTGTTTCATTAAATCCTATTCGCAAGAAAAAGATTTAAACTATTTCCTTGGAAAAGCCCAAACCAATTCACCCTTATTATCAGATTTAAAGAACCAAATAGAATCAGCTTCATTGGATAGTTTGTTGTTTAGAGCTACCCGAAAACCGCAAGTTTCGGCTAATTTGTTGGCTAATTATGCGCCGATTATTGATAATTTTGGTTACGACACGGCCTTGAGTAATCATCATACGGTTTCGGGAATGGTGGGAGTTAACCAACGAATTTTGGGAGCCAATCAAATCAATTCGCAATCGGAAACTTTCAAGTTGATTAGAGAGGCCTTGGTTTTGAATAAGAAAATTGCCGTCAAAGATTTGAATAAAACCATTATTGCTCAATATATTTCGGCTTCGGCAAGCGCCGAACAAATCGTGTACAACCAGGAAATTGGAGCACTTTTGAAAATAGAATCGCTAATTCTCAAGGAATTGGCCCGGAATTCGGTTTACAAACAGACAGATTATTTGATTTTTAGCACCACCATCAAGCAACAGGAATTGCTGTTGTTACAATTGAAACAGCAATACCAGAACGATTTGGCGTTGCTCAATTATTTATGTGGAGAAACCGACACGATTTTCGTCAGTTTGAAAAAGCCCGAAATCGTCCTGAAATCAATCCAGAATTCGGAAAAAATGGTGTTCTTGAAACAGTTTGAAGTCGATAGTTTGAAAATAAGAAACCAAAACAAACTGATTGACAATGCTTATAAACCGTCAATTTCATTACTTGGCGATGCGGGATATTGGTCAAGTTTTGTTTATTTGCCTTATAAAAATTTCGGCTTTAGTTTTGGTATTGGACTTTCAATTCCTATTTATGATGGCTATCAACGAAGCTTGCAACATCAAAAAAATGAAAACGCTTTGGCAACAAATTTGGCCTACAAAAACAATTTTAGAAGGCAATACCAACAGCAATTGCTTATGCTTAACCAAAAGTTGAGGCAAAGTGCTGAAGTAGAAAAACAATTACGATCGCAACTAGTGATTGCTGAAGCTTTGATTGAAGCCAACAAAAAACTCTTGCCATCAGGCGATGCTCAAATTACCGAGTTTGTCATTGCTCTAGGGAATTTAATCAGCACCAAAAATGCCATTTCTCAAAACAACATCAACAAGCTTGAAATCATTAACGAAATCAATTATTGGAGTTTTAACGAATAATTCTATGAAGAAAATCATCCTATTTTTTGTCTTAATCGTGCTATTTTTCAGTTCCTGTAAAGACAAACCGATATCGGAAAAACATATTGATACCAGAGTTCCTGTCAGTTTGACTTGTATTGACACCGGAGGAATCGAGAGTTATGTAGAGTTGAATGCCACAGCAACTTATTTGGCAAAAACTGTAATAAAAGCCAATGCCACGGGTTATTTGAGTGCGGTAAATGTGGCTTCGAACGATTATGTTACTTCCGGAAAAGTGTTGTTTACCTTGAAAACCCGTGAGGCAAAAACGCTCGGAAACACGATAAACAAAATTGACCCAAGTTTGAATTTTGGTGGTGACATAAAGGTCAAAGCGACTTCAAGAGGTTTTGTCAATGCGATAAATGTTCAGGTTGGTAATTACGTTCAGGACGGCGACCAATTGGCGATAATTAATGACGCCAACAGTTTTGGCATCGTTTTGAGTTTGCCTTACGAACTGAAAAAATTTGTCAGGATTGGAATGGCTTTGGATGCCTTTTTGCCTGACGGAAAAGCCATAAAAACTACTGTTTTAAAGTTTATTCCCACGGTTGACGCTACTTCACAAGCACAAAGCGTGATTTTGAAAGTCATTGGAAAACAAGATATTCCCGAGAATTTGATCATGAAAGTCCGAATTAGAAAATCCTCCAACTCCAATGTGATTTCCCTTCCGAAAGCTGCCGTTTTGAGCGATGAAACCGAAACCGATTTTTGGATTATGAAAATGATCAACGACAATACAGCCATAAAAATTCCGATACAAAAAGGAGAAGAATCCGAAGACAAAGTCGAAATCCTGTCGCCATTGTTGACCACAAAAGATCAAATCTTGCTCACCGGAAATTATGGTGTTTCCGACACGATTAAGGTTAAAGTGATTGGAAAATAATAACAAAAAACAAAATAAATTTGATTAGTGGGCAAATTTTAACCAAAACATTCCGCATAGAGTAAAGAAATATTTTATGAATACTAAATTACCGAATCGCATCAATTTCATCCTGTTTATTGTAACATTATTCCTCAGTTTGATGGTTCAATTTGACCCTCCCATCTGGAAAGGATACGAGGATACCAGCGATTATCTTCAACAATCGCACAAATCATTGTTGGATAATAGTTTTTATTTTCCAAAGCGTCAGGACAATTTTTATCCAAGACCATTTACGGTTCCTTTGTTTTACAAAATGTCTAATAGTGATCCGGATACCATTATTTTGATGCAGAAAATTTTCCACGGACTTGCCACGTTCTTCCTGTGCTATGTTATTTTGTTGTTTTTAAAAAACACACGTTCGAAAATTCTATTCATAATTTCTTGGTATTTGTTGATGTCGTGGTGGAACATTCTCGGCTGGACGAATATGTTGCTTTCTGAATCCCTTAGCATTACCTTTATGTTTTTGTGGATTGCTTCTTTCTTGCTCGTATTTTATAAAAGGACGGTAATTCATATTATTTTCCATATTCTAATAACCATATTGTTCTCGTTCACAAGAGATAGTTGGCCTTATATTCTAATTCTTTTTTACGGAATATTTGCAATAATAGCGCTAAAGTGGGACAGGAAAATGCTGGCAAGTTGCATTTGTTTTTTGATATTGAGTTTTTCTATTTTCGTAGTTCAACAAAAATCGGCACAAATGGGGCAACGTTATCGATTGCCTATTATGAACAATGTAGTTTTCAGAATTTTGCCAAATAATGAATATTTACAATGGTTTTCAGAAAGAGGAATGCCTTGCGTGGACCAACTCAAGAAGCAATATTCAAATTTGGACAGTTATCCAAAAATATATCCAATATACACTGATTCCACTTTTTTAAAATTCTCCGATTGGGCTGGCAAAGACGGAAGATCTATTTACACTAAATTTATAGTATTGCATCCTTCCTATCTTTTTTTGTTGAATGAAAAGCCGTCCGATTTAAATCGAATTTTCGCTTACGACATTGGTTACACAGATTCTGCAAAAGGATATGACCTCATTGGCCAGTATATTTTTCCGTTATTTAATACAATAATCATCTTGCTGTTGAACGGATTTCTTATCTTTCTTTTTTTTAAGGAAAAAACACTGGTTTGGCTTTTACCATCCGTGCTCATTGCTATTTTTACCTTTAATGCCTTCCTGCTTTATATTGCCGACTCGATGGAGGTAGAACGTCATTTGTTCGTGACCAATATTATGATTCAATTTATAGGAATTCTTTTGGTTTGCTTTATATTGGATTCCGAATTTTGCAATCGAATCATTGGTAAACTGAAGCGATTTAGCACTTTGGATGCTGGTAAAGTGGTTTAGTCGCGCTGTAGTGATAATATTTACAATATTTTTAATCTATAAAATAAACTATAATGAACAACTTTTTTGTCAGACATAGAAACGGATTAAGCAGCATTATTTTCCTGATTATTTTGGGAGGTCTTTTTGCCTATTCGAATATGCAAACCAGTTTGTTTCCCGAAATCACTTTTCCGAAAATAAAAATCATTGCCGACGCAGGACAGCAACCGGTGGACAAAATGATGATTACAGTGACCAAACCCTTGGAAAATGCCATCAAAAAAGTTCCCGATTTAAAAACCGTCCGAAGTACCACCAGTCGCGGAACTTGCGAGATTTCGGCATTTATGGACTGGAATTCGGATATTGATTTGGGCAAAACCAGAATCCAGGAACAAATTAGTCAAATCCAAAATAACCTTCCCCCAGGCACACAAATTTCGGTCGAAAAGATGAATCCGTCCATTCTTCCCGTCATTGGTTATGCCATTGAAAGTGAAGGAAGATCGGCTATTGACCTCAAAAAAATCGCCAATTTTACCATAAAACCGTTTCTTTCCCAAATTGACGGCGTTTCCGAAATCAGGATTATTGGAGGAAAAGAAAAAGAATATTGGTTGTCTTTGGATTATAGCAAAATTAGTGCGCTTGGCATCACTCCCAATGCGATTTCGCAGGTTTTAAGCCAGACCAATTTCATCAAATCGAATGGTTATTTATCGGATTATCGGTATTTATATCTTACGATTACCGATGCGCAAGTTGACAAAAAAGACGAACTCGAAAACCTTGTCATCAGCAACAACGGTAAGGGAATAGTGACTTTGAAAGACGTTGCCTTGGTCGAAATCCGGGAAGCGAAGGAATACATAAAAGTCAATGCCAATGGTAAAGAAAGTATTCTGGTTGCGGTTTTGAAACAGCCGAACGCGAATTTGATTTCGCTAAATGACGCAATGAATGATAAGTTAGAATCGCTCAAAAAAATCCTTCCAAAAGACATTAAAATAACGCCATTTTATGAACAAGCCAACTTTGTAAACGATGCCGTGAAAAGTGTCACCGACAGTTTGTTGATTGGATTGCTATTGGCTATAATCGTCGCTGTTTTATTTCTGAAATCGGCGAAAGCCAGCGCCACAATCTTGATAATAATTCCGGTGACTTTATCATTAACATTGATCGTTTTGTACTTCACCGGGCAAACTTTCAATATTATGACACTGGGAGCAATTGCCGCTGCTTTGGGGCTAATTATTGACGATGCGATTGTTGTTGTTGAGCAAATTCATCGTACACATGAAGAAAATCCGGATGAGCTTACAACTTCTCTTTTGCAAAAAGCCATTCATTATTTATTTCCTGCCATGGTAGGTTCGTCCATTAGTACGATTGTGATTTTCTTTCCTTTTGTTTTGATGAGCGGCGTCGCAGGTTCGTATTTTAAAGTGCTGACCAATACAATGATAATCAATTTGGTATGTTCATTTTTTGTTACTTGGTTATTGCTTCCGGTCGTATATTTATTGCTGACAAAAAAGGAAAGTGTTCCTGTAGTTATTGAAGGTGAAGCCAAAAAAGAAGTTAAAACACATACCGTAAAAAAACAAAAATGGGTAGCTTATTTTATCGAAAGACCTTTGATAAGTATTGTATTTTGTCTTGCTTTGTTACTTTCTATTTTTGTGATTCTTCCCAATTTAGAAACAGGATTTTTACCCGAAATGGATGAAGGAAGTATTATTTTGGACTATCAATCTCCGCCGGGAACTTCACTCGAAGAGACCGGCAGAATGCTCAAAGAAGTCGAGAAAATTATCATCAAAACTCCAGAAGTCGAAGCCTACAGTCGAAGAACCGGTACGCAAATGGGTTTTTTTATCACAGAACCCAATCGGGGTGATTATTTAATTCAATTGAAAAAAGATAGAAGCAAAACCAGTACCGAAGTCATTGATGAAATTCGCAAACAAGTCGAAGCCACACAGCCCGCTTTGCGTATCGATTTTGGTCAGGTAATTGGCGATATGCTCGGTGATTTGATGAGTTCAGTTTCGCCAATTGAAGTCAAAATCTATGGCAGTAACCAAAAGGAATTAGAGAAAATCGCCAAAAATGTTTCGCTAATTGTCGAAAAAATAAAAGGAACCGCCGATGTTTTTGACGGAATTGTCGTGGCCGGACCAAGCATTAATATAGTTCCTAATTATAGACAATTGGCACAGTATGGAATCACGCCTGCCGATTTACAATTTCAAATGCAAACTGCGTTAGAAGGGAATGTTATCGGAAATTTATTGGAAAGCGAAAGAATGACACCTATTCGATTAATCTATAAAAATTCGGAAAAAAGAAGTTTGGAAGACATCAAAAAACTCAAAATATTTTTGCCAAGCGGACAATCGATTCCAATTACGAATTTGGTTTCCATTTCTGCCCAAAAAGGAGTTGCCGAAGTGGAGCGCGAAAACCTTCAAATGATGAGCGTGGTTACTGGAAGATTGAATAATCGCGATTTGGGAAGTGTAATGACAGAAATCCAGAAGAAAGTTTTGACCAACATACATTTGCCAAGAGGCTATTATATTGAATATGCGGGCGCTTATAAAGATCAGCAGCAATCCTTCAAGGAATTATTGATGATTTTGATTGCATCTAGTTTATTGGTTTTTGGTGTTATTTTATTCTTGTTTAGGGATTTTAGAGCTGCCATCGTTATCCTTTTCATTTCGGTTTTGGGAATATCAGGAAGTTATATTTTGCTATTTATTACAAATACGCCGTTGAATGTGGGAAGTTATACTGGAATCATTATGATTGTGGGAATAATTAGCGAAAATGCTATTTTTACTTTTTTGCAATTTAGAGAAACTTTCAAGTTGACCAGAAACGTTCACCAGTCATTAATCTATTCTATTTCAACTCGATTACGACCCAAATTAATGACGGCTTTGGGTGCCATTATCGCTTTGTTTCCTTTGGCAATTGGTATTGGAACCGGTTCCGAATTGCATCAACCGCTTGCCATCGCCGTGATTGGTGGTTTCTTGATTGCGATGCCTTTGTTGCTGATTGTTTTACCGAGTTTATTGCGATTGGTTTATAGAAATGAAAAACATTTTAAGCATTTGAATTGATAGCTATTGAATTTTCATGGGTAAAATATTTTGGCATAATTATAATTGATACTTTTACTTTTAAATAAAACGATTCCTTTAGATGAAACAACCCGATTCCAATTTGTTGAAAGATCATTTCGAAAAGATAGTTGACATTGCCATTCGGCTCGGCGTTTTGTCGTTGTTGTTGATGTGGTGTTTCGATATTTTAAAACCGTTCATTTTAATCTTGATTTGGGCATTGGTCATTGCCATAGCCATATATCCCATTTATGAAATTTTTGTAAAGATTTTTAGAAGAAAAAAGACTTTGGCAGCAGTTGTTCTCACGGTGTTGTTGTTGAGTGTCGTGATAATTCCAAGTGGTTTGATTTTGTATTCCTTGTATGAAGGCTTGAATTATTTTCAAGAAATATATAATACCGGAAAACCATTAATTCCGCCGCCAGGAGGAAATACGGCAAACTGGCCGGCAATTGCAAAACCCATTGTTGATTTCTGGCATCTGGCGTCTGACAATTTGCAAGAAGCAATTTTGAAATATTCCGATCAAGTAAAGGAGTACGGAGGCTGGCTTCTTATAGAATTGGCTGGCATTGGGGAAGGAATTATTTACTTCAGTTTTTCGATAATTATTGCTGGATTTTTATTGGTCTATTCCAATTCGTCCTTTGTTGTCTCCCAAAAAATATTTAGAAAATTGGCGGGCAAAAACGGAGATAATTTCGCTTCAATAACCGTAATTACCATTCGAAATGTCATCAAGGGCGTTTTTGGTGTTGCATTTATTCAAGCTATAATGGCGGGAATTGGTTTTTTTGTTGCTGGTGTTCCATTTGCAGGTTTATGGACAATTTTATGTCTAATTCTTGCAATTGTTCAAATAGGATTGGGACCAATTGTAATTCCGGTGGCGATTTATATGTTTTCTGTTACTGAGACGACTTCTGCTGTATTTCTTTCGATTTGGTTGGGAATTGCATTTTTATCCGACAATGTTTTAAAACCAATTTTAATGGGAAGAAATGCGCCGGCACCAATGCTAGTGATCTTTATTGGATCCATCGGCGGATTTATCTACAATGGCTTTATTGGATTATTTCTGGGGGCAATTATTCTGACCATTGGTTACAAATTGTTTTTAATATGGCTTGATACCGAAAATCAAGGTTGATTATATATTTAAAATTCTGTATTAAAATAGTAATGCTTGACCTTTGTCAACAAAATTTTAGAAAAAAATCCTTATTTTTATAGAATAAATTTGTTTCTAATTTTTGATTATGAAAACAGAAATAGCTTCTAATTTTTTATTGCGGTTTTTCAAAGGGAGGAGCTTTACTTTCCTTCGCGAAAACGGAAAAATTATAGCCCAATTTATTCTCACCGTTTTTTTTATTGCCATTGGAATTTGGTTTTTGAAACACGAACAAGCCGAATTGTTTGATGTGAAAAATGCAATTGGAGACGCAAGCCTGCTATGGGTTATATTGGGAATAGGTTTAACCATTGTTTATATTTTACTTCAGGGTTTGATGTATATCGCCTCATTTGCCTCGCTAAAAATCAAGATTTCCTTGGCTGATGCCGTACTCCTTTTTATGAAACGCAATTTTGTCAGCGTGTTTTTGCCGGCAGGAGGAATTTCCTCGCTTGCGTTTTTTACGGGCGCACTTGAGGAAAAAGGAGTCAAGGAAACTCAAATTCATTTTGCGTCTTCCATTTATGGTTTTGTGGGCATTCTTTCGGTGGTGATTGTAGCCGTTCCCGCTTTTATATACGCCTTGGTCAAAGGCACATCGGGTCCTGGCGAATGGTATGCTTTAGCTACCATCTTGTTTTTATTGGCAGGATTGATTTTGATGTATCGATCCATTTTGAATAAAGGGAAAATGTATCAATGGATTGCGAAACTAATCCCGTCCACCGAAGTTTTTATGGATGATTTGCAGAATAACCGCATCAATAAAAAGAAATTTTCCGTGATTGTTTTTTATTCAATTCTCATAGAAGTGACCGGGATTTCTCATTTGTATGTTGCAATGATAGCTTTACATTTTACTCCAATGCTTTTCACAGCTGTGATGGGATACATTATTTCGGTGATTTTCTTGATTATTTCGCCCTTTTTGCGTGGGTTGGGAGCCATTGAAGTTTCGATGAGTTATGTTTTGATGCGTCACGGTTTTGGAAATGTCGAAGCCATTGCCATTACTTTTTTATATCGTTTTTTCGAATTCTGGATTCCATTGTTTTTTGGAGCATTTACTTTTTTGCTAAAAATAAACAAGTTGCTGATGCGGATTGTTCCAGCACTTCTATTGTTGAGTTTGGGAATTATCAACATAATTTCAGTTTTAACGCCCGCCATTAGGGAAAGATTGATTTTGGCAAAAAATTATTTACCCATTCAGGCGATTTACACATCGAATTATTTGGTGATGGTGTCAGGATTATTTTTACTGGTTACTGCTACATTTATGCTCAAAGGATTGAGGACGGCATGGTGGTTTGCAATAGTGCTTAGCATCGTTTCACTTGTTGGAAACCTTATAAAGGCAATCGATTATGAGGAGGCAATTATTGCCATGGTTGTCATTCTAATTCTGCTTTTAACCCGCAAGGAATATTATATCAAAAACAATCCCAGACTGCGATTGATTGGTTTGCAAACCTCAATATTGAGTGTTTTGGCGGTACTAATTTACGGAATTGTCGGGTTTTATTTCTTGGATAAAAAGCATTTTAACATTGATTTCAGTTGGTTGCAATCCATTCAATATACGTTTCAAAATTATTTTCTGCTGGGTAGCAATGATTTGGTGGCCGTTGATCCTTTTGGAGAACATTTTCTAGCTTCCCTAAAAATTAGCGGTTTTCTGTCGCTCGGGTTTTTAATTTACACCTTAATTAATCCGTATATTCCAAAAAACAATGTTTCGGAAGAAGAACAGGATGCGGCAAATGATTTGTTGCAACATTATGGAAATTCAGCTTTGGATTATTTCAAAGTGTATAGCGACAAGCTAATTTATTTTTCGCAAAATAAAAAAGCATTTGTTTCCTACCGAGTTTCTGGAAATTTTGCGGTGGTTCTCCAAAATCCCGTTGCCGAAAATGAAAATCAAATGAAAAACTGTATTGTTGAGTTTGACACTTTCTGTTTTGAAAATGGGCTGAAAAGTATTTTTTATCGCGTTCCAGAAGAAAGTTTGCCAATGTATAAATCGCTTAAAAAAAAGAATTTGTTCATAGGACAAGAAGGAGTGGTCGATTTGACAACTTTTACATTGGAAGGCGGCAGCAAAAAATCATTGCGAAATGGGCTGAGAAAAATAAGCGAAATTGGTTTAAAATCTACGATTTATGAGGCTCCCATAAAAGACGGATTATTGCAAAAGTTGCAATCGGTTAGCGATGAATGGCTGATGGACACGGAAAGAAGCGAAATTATTTTTTCGCAGGGAATGTTCGATTTGGAGGAATTGAAGCAACAAACCATCATCACGGTCCAGAATTCCGAAGAAAAAATCATTGCGTTCCTGAATGTTATTCCGGATTATGCAAAAGGCGAGGGGACTTATGACCTGATTCGCAAAACAAAGGATGCGCCTAACGGAATAATGGACTTTATGTTGATTGAACTTTTCAATTATTTAAAATCTAAAAACTTCGAAGCTGTAAATTTAGGGCTTGCGCCAATGAGTGGAATAGATGATCCTCAAACATTTCCCGAAAAGTCGATGAAATATGCGTATGAAAAAATAAAATCCTTTGCGCACTACAAAGGATTACGGGATTTCAAGGAAAAATTTTCTCCAAATTGGAAAAACGAATATTTGATTTACACGCACGACTATGATTTACTGCAAGTTCCTACTGTTTTGGTAAACGTGATAAAAGTCTAAGGCCGCATAATGGAAAAGACAAATACATTTATAAAAATTGCTTCGATTGCCTGCTTAATTGCCTGTGTTGGTGATTTTGTAGGGATGTTTTTCCTTGGTAATTTTTATCCGGGTTATAGCCAATTGCGGAATACAATGAGTGCTTTGGGAACTTCAATGAGTCCTGTTTCAAACGAGATTTCGTCTTGGTGGATTATTGCCGGTTTCCTATTTATATTTTTTGGAATTGGTTTTAAAAAGGCTTTTTCAGAGAATGGACGAAATGCAAAAATTGCTTCCTTGCTAATTATTTTATACGGAATTGGGGAAGAAATTGGGTCAGGAGTTTTCAAGGAGGATGCTATTGGAAACGTTTTTACAAAAACAAACATCATCCACGATGTATTTGGTGGCGTTGGCGTTTTGGCAATGATATTGCTGCCATTATTCATGAAAAAAATAATTTCAAGAACGCAGATGCCTAATTTTTACAAAATGTCAACAGTCATTTTTACAATAGGAATCCTTATGATATTGTTGTTTTCTTTTCGGTTTTTAAACAATAAAGCAAACCTATTTTATACCTACAAAGGATTATGGCAGCGATTATCAATGCTTAATAATTATGTTTATCTGTCAACTATTGCCCTTATTATG
>CAIOTL010000059.1 GCA_903861155.1 uncultured Bacteroidota bacterium | reverse complement strand
TTGGAATGTGGTTTGTATTTTTTTCTGTTTTAAAAATCCACACCCTTTCCGAAAACCACCCTCTTCCAAATCAACTCCCTTTCCTTCAAAAATCTTTCGATTATACTATTGTGATTGGTTAATGAAATCAAAATAAAAAATAAAAAAAAAGACAGCAAAGATAAGTTCCAGGTTTACAAAAAAGCAAGTTCAAGCCCTACGGGTTTTTGATAAAATCTCCACCTATTCGGGTAGTATTTTATCAAAAAAACTTGCTTTTTTGAAACCTTCCACTTGAACGAATGGCTTTCTTTTTTTCTTTTTTTTGTTTTGAAAAATTTTATGGGCGGAGCATAGCGAAGCACATTGGTCTTTCAAATGAAATCGTGTGGAAAATTGAAAAGCTAACAGTTTTTAAATCCTATGCTATGACAAATTTTATCATCAAGACCCACCGAAAAGACACGCTTTACTCAAAACCCCATTTGTTTATACTTAACAAGGGGATGAACAGCGGTAAGCCCCAAAAAGAACCCTTTACAAACAGCTTTGTAATCATTTTTCCAAACGAAGAGGACTGCGAAAATATCTTTTTAATCGCATATAGCTTGTGGAAAACAAAATTCTGGCACCAATTTCTTTGCGGTTCTGTGATTCCTTTTTTGCGCCTTCCAGACTTCAAAAAAGAGTTCAATCCACAAGCCAGTTTAATGATGGTGGAACACGAGCAGCATCTTAAAAATGTTGCAGCTCTCAAACTTCTGGAGAAAAAAGAAAAACAACACAAAGAGGACATCAACCTCATAAATGATCTCAGTAGAGCCATTTTATACCGCTATTGCAGGAAATAATACTTTTTTAACCTAATTCATCTAAATTATGAAACTGTTTATTTTATACCAAACCGATATTTGGAAAAGCAAAACAGCAAGAGTCTTTTTCGGAATATTTGACAGCCGACCAAAAGCGATTGACTGCGCAAAATACAACGGATTGTATTGCTCTTATGCCGAAGTAGTTATCGAAGAAGTTACTTTGAATATTTTCGAAGAAATCTAAACCTAAAAAAGCCCAATCCTCGCGGTTTGGGCTTTCATTTTGTCTAATCCAAAGGTCACCACAACTAGAATTAGACTATTTTTTGTGCTTCTTGATGAAAAATTTGAGTGCCAAAGATATTGAAAAACTGACAATAGCACCTAGTGTGGCAAGAATTATAGTTTTCAAAACATCTTCCGAATGTAAATTCGGTAAAACACTCAAAAATGTACCGCCAGCAGTACCAATCACAGTTGAATTACTGTGTTCCATCTGCTTTTTCGATTGTGGTTGTCAATTGACTAACTGCCGACACCACGCCACCAGCAACAGCCAAATAACCTCCGATAGAAGTTACCATAACTGGCAAAGCTATTGGAGCTGTTAAAATCGTTCCGCCCACGGCAGCTAATGCCAAACCAATATTTCGAAGCACTTTAAAAAATTTCGGAGTGGGAGCTTTCGCTCTTTTTATAATATTCATATTTTCTCTTTTTTGTCATTCCTATTTGTCATTCCCGTGAAGACGGGAATCAACAATCAATTCTACACTTTCTTTACTGTCCAAAGCTTTATAAACCAAGTCTTTTGTTTTGGTAAAAGCTTTTCGAGACATCAGACCCAAACCTGGTCCAGAAAGTTTCGTTACTGGAGCAATACAGCCTTTCAATTCTTGCAAAGCATTATTGGCAGGATGAAACAGAATTAGACTTCTGTTTTTTACGTCCATAACCTCCAAATGCCATTTGAATTTATCGCTGTACCGTTTTCTTATAAAATATTTCCCTTCCGGAATGCAGGAAACCTTCGTTTCGTTTTTCTTCCAAGGCAATTCAATTGTATTACAGATGAATTTGCCCTCGCATTCGAGTTTACCATTCGTTCCTTCAGGGAAATAAGTTCTTGTCAGTTGTAAAAACATCCTACAATCCGCTCACAGCAACCAGTGACAATGGATTGTATGCCCCATTTTTCAACGAGTACATTTGTCCATTCACCTCTTGGTAAAACTCCAATCCCAAAGCCAAAAACAAGGGTTTGGTACTTGCAGGTGTTACCATATTGATTTGACTAATCGCCACCGTTGGAATAGCATCCCAAGGTAAAATCGTAGTTTCTGAATGCGCTTCAACAAAAGTTTCCTCCTCAAAATCAATCTCGGCACCAGCCGATATGATTTTATAATGCGTAGTTCCCGATGGAGCTACAATCATGTTGGCTGGAATAAAAACATCCAAATCAACAGTAATTGATCCAGTCACGCGATCAATTGCTCCAACAAATGGCGCAAATAAACTGGTGCCTAGTTTCCCTTGGATATTGAATTCAAAGCCGGAAAGCAATTCCGCCTCGCCATCAATCACGTTTCGCAAGCCTCTCAAACTGGTCATATCCGCTTGGATTACTTTAACCATCGCTTGAGTTAATCGACCTACCATTTTACCATCGGCAGAATTGATGAGCAAAGATCTCAATGCTGTTCTCAAAATCTTGCCGGCTTTCCCAGCTCTTCCAAATTCAGCATTGTTTTCACGTGTTCTTTGGAACGAAGGATCATTCTTGATTCTGCTTGCGTCAACCCCTCCTTTTTCACGGGCTAGATGCCCGTCTTTGGTTTTGTAAAAAGTAATATCACCGATAGTACCTTTCAACTTAATTATGCCTTTTTGCCTTGCCATAATTTCTAAAATTTTAAATTAATAATCGTTTCAAATTCCCTCAATCATCATCCTGTTGCAACATCTTTCAATTGATTTCAAAACAAATTTTAGCCTTTTAAACCGATAAAAAAAGGACTGTCTATTCCATATGTCTCAATCCGACACAAATGGCTTAAATCGACATAAATGACCATTTATATCCATCAGAAAATGGAGTAAATTGCTACTTCTAAACCAAAGGTTTTTTTTACTAATTTTATTCCATCTAATTATTTGGATTACAGGAGTTTCAAGTATACCAAAGCCTAGTCAAAGCTATAGTTACTATATGAAAATTGAAAAACAGAGGGTTTGCATCTATCCAAAGGACATACAATGCATAACTGGAAAGAGTTATCGTCAAAGTACTAGATTAATGCAAAAGGTTAAAAGCGACCTCAACAAGCTCGAAAATGAGTTCTTAACAATCGAGGAGTTTTGTTTGTATGCAGGATTAAAATATGAACAAGTGACTCACTTGATTTTTGGATGAAAAGGAAAGAACTAGAAAAGGAGGATAGTATTTTCCAGCATAGTCGACTAGTTTAAAAACCAGTTCATTTTTTGGTATTCTTTATACTTTAAGTTATGTTTTATAAATTTAATTGTGTACTTTTATACTTCACAAGTTAATGGAAGTCTAAACGATAAAAAAGGGGGTGAATTCGGTTACCCAATTTTAAATCTAATTGTATAATGCTAAAATATAGCGCATTATGAGGAAGGTTCTAACCCCTCATCGCCCACAAGTTTAATAACAAATGGTTTCAAAAGCCGATAAATCTTAGGATTTATCGGCTTTTAACTTTCTGAAAATTCTATGTAGTGGTTAAACATAATACGATCTAAAAACTACTACATCCTCAATCAGTCTTTTTTGACCTGAGATAATAAATTAACTTTCTTTTAGATTTTATAGAAAATTCAGGTTTATTAACGTGAGCCACACAAAAGAATTTTTGCGTTAGCAAGGTGGCAATTCTAGTACATATTCTTCATTTTCAAATTTTTGTTTGGCTAACTAAAAAAAGACTATCAGTACTGATAGTCTTTCCGACTTAAACTTTATTTATTCCTTTTTTACATGCAAACTTCGGATTATTTCAGAAATAAGACCTGTCCAACCTGTTTGATGATTGGCGCCAAGACCTTTTCCGGTGTCTCCATCAAAGTATTCAAAGAATAAATGATTTTGATTAAATAGGGGGTCTTTTTGGAATTTATCATATTCTCCGTACATTGGAATTTTTTTATTGGTATCTGGAACAAATATAGCTAGCAATCGTTTGGAAACTTCATCTGCAGCGGCTTTGATGGTCATCTTGTTTCCAGAGTTTGTTGGGTATTCTACTTCATAATTAGGTCCATAGTAGTTAGAAAATTTCTCTAAAGAGTCTAAAATTAAGTAGTTCATAGGAAACCAAATTGGACCTCTCCAGTTGGAGTTTCCTCCAAACATATCCCCTGTAGCTTCGGCCGGCGTATAGTCTACCCGAATGATTCCTCCTTCATGATTGAATTTATAGGGATGTTCTTTATGGTATTTAGATAAGGAACGAATGCCATAATCGGATAAAAATTCAGTTTCATCAAACATACGTTTCATAATCATTTTCATTCGGTGTCCCCTTAAAATAGCAAGCAAACGTGTTTGACCGGTTCCCGGATTATGCCAGCTCGAAACTAAGCTCGCTAAATCAGGACGATTACTTAAAACCCATTCGACACGGCGTTTAAAATCAGGTAGTTTTTCTAATAGTTCGGGTGTGAGTACTTCAACAGCAAACAAAGGAATTAATCCTACCATCGAACGAACTTTGAGTAGTTCGGCCTCTCCATTTTCTTTGTGAAGCATGTCATAGTAAAATTGATCGTCTTCATCCCAAAGATTTAATTTTTTCCCTCCAATAGCTTGCATGGCGCCAGCGATATGTAAATAATGTTCGAAAAATTTAGAAGCCATATCTTGGTATACAGGATTTTCGATAGCAATTTCGCATGCAATACGCAACATATTTAAACTATACATCGCCATCCAACCTGTTCCGTCTGCTTGTTCTAAGTGACCTCCTGTAGGCAAATCAGCCGAACGATCGAAAACTCCAATGTTATCCATTCCGAGGAAACCACCACCAAAAATATTTTTTCCGTCTTTATCTTTTAAATTTACCCACCAAGTGAAGTTCAATAACAATTTATGAAAGATGCGCTCAAGGAAGGCGGTATCTCCTTTTCCGCCATTCATTTCTTTGTCAATTTCATAGACTTTCCAAGTTGCCCATGCATGTACAGGAGGATTTACATCAGAAAAGGACCATTCATATGCTGGAATTTGACCATTGGGATGCATGTAATATTCTCTTAAAATAACTGACAATTGTCTTTTTGCAAAATCGGGATCCAATCGGGCCAAAGGCAAGGTATGGAAAGCCAAATCCCAAGCTGCAAACCAAGGATATTCCCATTTGTCGGGCATAGAGATAATATTGGCGGTATAGAGGTGTTTCCAAGAGTTGTTTCTTCCTTTTTTTCTTTCTTCATCTGGTTTGGGCATCGAAGGATCCCCTTTGGTCCATTCGAAAACATTATAATAATACCATTGTTTTGTCCAAAGCATTCCGGCATAGGATTGGCGCTGAATTGATTTTAGATTTTCATCATCGATTCCTTTTTGTAGAGAAGCATAAAATTCGTCTGCTTCTATTTGACGTTGTTCGAAAATAGCATCAAAATCTTCAAAAGGATTTGTAGGGGTTTGATTGGTGAAACGAAGTTTAAAGACTTTTTTTCCGTTTCCAGGAATAGTTTGCGTAAATTTAGCTGAAGCCTTGGTTCCAATATGATTTGGGTTTACGGCTTGAATATCTTCATTTACAACGTAATTATTGATTCCGTCTTTAGTATAAGCAGTGGGATTAGGTGAATTGTATAATTTTTTAAAATTGGTTTCATTGTCGCAAAATAATAATTCATCGGCATTCTCCGCGTACAAATTAAAACGACCCACCACTTGGTGATTCACTTCAATATGGGAATTACCAATTCCGGTTAGATTGGGTTTATATTTGTATTTTTCGTAGCCCCAACACCAAGTATTTCTGAACCAAACAGTGGGTAAAACAGTAATTGGAGCTGCAATTTTAGATCGGTTTTCTACGGTTACTTTTATAAAAAGATCTTGTTCATCTGCTTTGGCATATTCCATAGAAATATCAAAATAGGCATCTTTATTGAAAATTCCAGTATCCAGTAATTCATATTCTGGTTCTAATCGAGAGCGTTTTTTACTTTCATTTACCAATTTTTCATAAGGAAAAGTTCCTTGGGGATATTTGTAGAGCATTTTTTGGTAGGAATGCGTAGGAGTGGAGTCTTGGTAAAAATAGATTTCCTTTACATCTTCCCCATGATTGGATTCATTTCCGGTTAAACCAAAAAAGCGTTCTTTTAAAATATGATCTTTATGATTCCAAAAAGCGAAAGCAAAGCAAATGTGTTGTTTATTATCTGAAATACCTCCAATCCCTTCTTCGCCCCATCGATAGGCTTTTGACCGTGCCATATCGTGGGTAATATTGTTCCAAGCATCACCATTTTTAGAGTAATCTTCTCTAACTGTTCCCCATTGACGTTCGGTTAAATAAGGTCCCCATTTTTTCCAACCTTTATTATCATTTCTTAATTTTAAACGTAATCGTTCGGCATTTATTTCTGACATATTCACTTTTATTCTAAATATTTTATTTCGCAATTTATATAAATACACTTTAAAAACACTTAAATATTCTGCAAAAATCAACTCATTTTGCTATTGAAAATTTAATTTATATTAGTTTTAATCAAAAAGAATTCCCCGAGGCTCTGCCTCGTGGGTAAAGTGGAAAGTTTGAAAACCTTAGGTTTTCATATTCTTTGAAAAAGCATAACTTTGTAAAATGGGAGAACATATTTATAAGAG
>CAIOTL010000058.1 GCA_903861155.1 uncultured Bacteroidota bacterium | reverse complement strand
TGAATCTAAATGGGTCAATAAAATTCCCCATACACGCAACATTTTGTCTTACTGAAAAATAAGCCAGCTATTATGTGCAAGAAACTTTGATATGCACTGCTTAATCATAAAAAAGCCTCTCAATGGAAAGATTTTTTTATATTAAAATGGTAATTACTCCACCTTTGTAACAATAAACTCACTACGTCGGTTCGCTTGATGTTCAGCTTCGGTACATTTCACACCATCAGAACACTTATTGACCAGTTGGGATTTTCCGTAGCCTTTACTTGTTAATCGACTTGGTTCGATGCCATTTTTTACTAACCATTCCATTGTGGTTTTAGCCCTTTGCTCAGATAATTTTTTATTATATTGAACTGACTCACGGCTATCTGTATGGGAACGAACATCTACTTTCATCGTCGGATGTTCTTTCATTATATCGACTATTTTTTCGAGCTCAATTGCGGCGTCTTCTCGTATAATTGATTTATCTAAATCAAAATAAATGCTGGGAATATTAACTGTTTTGGCTAAATCAGTTCCCACTTTTATTGGTTTAATTTGTTTTTCCAAAGCCAATAACAAATCCATTTTTCCTCTTGAATTGTCAACACTAATATTCGCTTCTTTAATTTTGTAATCTTCTTTTTCGGCTCTTATATAATATTTTCTGCCACATTCAACTTTAAAGTTGTAGTGTCCGCTTTCGTCAGTCAAGCTTTCTTTCAGTAAATGGAATTTTTCATCAAACAAGCTAACTTTTGTACCCGCCAATATTCTTGATGTTTTTTGATCAGTTATAATTCCATCCAATTCTTTCTCGCAGATAAATCTGCGTGTTTCTATAAACTTATAAATATCGTCATATCCAAAACCTCCTTTTCTATTTGATGAGAAAAACCCCTTACGGCTTTTATCTATGATAAAAGCAAAATCATCTTCCGGTCCATTTATTGGAGCTCCAATATTTTGCACGTCCTTAAAATCCCCATCATTTTCCATTTTTGCAACATATATGTCTAATCCTCCAAGTCCCGGCCTTCCATCACTTGAAAAATACAATTCATTTTCATCTGACATAAATGGGAAACTCTCCCTTCCTTCAGTATTGATCTTTGAACCTAGATTTATTGGTGAACCGAAACTCCCATCATCATTTATTGTAACCTTATACAAGTCCGATTGCCCAAGCGATCCTGGCATATCCGAAGCGAAATACATCGTTTTCTCATCTGGACTAAGTGCTGGATGCGCCGTACTATATTGGTCGCTGTCGAAAGGCAATTCGGTTATATCTCCCCAAGTATCTCCTTTAAGAGTCGCTTTATAAATTTTTAACAAAGTTATTTTCTTATCATCTTCCCCTTTTTTTCCGTCCAGAAAGTTGTTTCTTGTAAAATATATCGTTTTGCCATCTTTGGTGAAAACCACTGAGGATTCATTAAATTTTGAATTTATTTTATTCCCAAACCGTTTTGGTTTACTTAGGCTTCCATCTTCTTTTATATCGGAACAATACAAATTGGTAAAAGATTGATTGTTCCAAGCGAACACCCTTTTTGAAATACTTCCTGTATCTCTGGCCGAAGCAAACACTAATTTATTACCCAATAATGCACTTCCAAAATCTGAATATTCCGAATTAATTCCAGCATCCGCAATCGTGTAGCGACCCGAATTTTCTTTGATTTCTTTAAGGTAATTTTTATGTTTTTCGAATAATTTAGCCCTTAGGTCATTTCCAGATTTCTTGTTGAATTGTTGCATCATTTTATCCGCTTTGACATAATCCTCTGTCGCTTTTAGGCATTGCGAATATCTATAATAATATTCCGGTTCTTGTTCTTGGTTCATTACAAAAAGTTCACCATACCATTTTGCTGCTTTTTCTAATTTAGCATTGAAATAGTATGCATTTCCAATATTTTTTAATAGCTGTTCATCTATATACCCTTTATTAGCAATACTTTCATAGGATGCAATTGCATCAGAATAAGAATACAGATCATATTGTTTGTTAGCCGCTGCAATTTTATTTTTTTGCGAATATCCATGCAGAGCTAAGATGCTGAAAAGTGTGCTGTAAAATACATGTTTAATTTTCATAATGGACGGAATTAGAAGAATCTTGGGGATATTATTCTGTTATTTTTTTTAAATAATTCATAGCGCAAGAATATCTCGTGTGAACCTGAATTATAATTCGCCAATGTCGTGGTATCAAAATCATACGAATAACCTATATACCAGAAATCACTGACTTGAAAACCAACCAAGGCACTTATTGCCGCATCCCATCTATATGAAATTCCAACCGTAAATTTTTGGTTTATCAAAAAGTTTCCGGATAAATCCACTTGTAATGGAGCGCCTTGCACTATTTTTGTGAGCATCGATGGCTTGAATTTTAAGTCATCGTTCAAATCAAAAATATGTCCTGCAATGAAATAATAATGCACCAGTTGAGTTTCTATGAAACTTGACGCGCTGTTTTTTGCAGTTCCATCAAAATGTTTTGTTTGCAATAAACTCGGTGCAGACAATCCAAAATAAGTATTGTGTGAATGCAAATATATTCCAGCCCCGACGTTAGGTGAAAATTTATTGTCAATGTTGTTTTGGAATCTTGGATCTCCAGCATTATAAATAGCCAATTTCGTGTAATCTACATTCAATAAATCAGCACTAGCACTTAACCCAAAAGACAGTTTGTACTTATCCGACATTGGAATTGTATATGAGAAATCAACGGCAATTTTATTCTCTGTCGATGGCCCAATTTCGTCATTGACAATAGACAATCCCAAACCAAGGTGGGTATCTCTAATAGGCGTATGAATTGAGAAAGTATTTGTTACTGGCGCTCCGTCAAGCCCTATCCATTGGGCTCGATGCAAGGCAAATATACTCATTGTTTCTCTAGATCCTGTATAGGCTGGATTAACAACAATCGTATTATACATGTATTGTGTATATTGAGCATCTTGCTGAGCATAAATGATACCTGATAAAAGCATTAAAATCAATATTGTTAATTTTGTTTTCATATGTTTTTATTTATCTTCATGAGATTTGGAATTCTTCAAGGATTAAATTTATATACAAAT
>CAIOTL010000057.1 GCA_903861155.1 uncultured Bacteroidota bacterium | reverse complement strand
CTTTGAGCGATTTCTTCTTAAAATTATATGCTATTTTTTGAAGCATTATTCTGCAGATTGAATGGCGATTGGCAAACTAAAAGTACATCGTACTTTTTTACCGTTTTGCTCACCAGGATTCCATTTTGGAGCTGATTTCAATACTCTTATCGCCTCTTTTCCAGTTCCGTAACCTATATCTCTAAGCACTTTAATATCGGTCAATGAACCATCTTTTTCTACTACAAAAGTCACGTATACTTTTCCTTTAAGGCCTTCTTCTTCGGGAGTCCGATAATTTTTGGCTATATAGGCATAAAATTTGTCCATTCCACCAGGAAAATCGGGTTTCACCTCGATACCGGCTGTGTTGTAAACAGTATTATCTTCTTCTACTACCGCAGCAGTACCAGTTCCCACAGGCTCTACAGTCAATGCAGCATCTGGATCTCCTTTTATGGTTTCTTTACCAATGTTTTTATCCTTGATCTCTTTAATCACGACAATTTCTTCAACAACGTCTTCTGCTTTTGCAACTACGGGTTTCACAAATTTTACTTGATCCACTTTTGGCGGCGGTGGTGGTGGAGGCGGAAGATTTTCTTTCGGCTTTTCTTTTGGTGGTAATTTAACCGTGGTAATTTTCACGTTTAACGCATCATCATTCGCTGAAGAATCCGGAAGCAAACGCATAATATTCGGTATGCTAACAGCAATCCCAAAAACAAGTGTGCCAATGATAAATGCTTTAACCGTATTCTTCGTAATTGATTTTCTTAAATCATAAGCGCCATAACTTTTGTTACGACCATCGAATACAATTTCAAGCCATTGGTTTTTTAATAAATCTAATTTCATATTTCTTAATTATTAGGTTATTGAGTCATAAGATTGCTCTTATTTTCCTTCTAACAATTTTTGTTCCTCGGGTGTAAAATCATTCACGATGGCATAGGTTGGCACATCAACAATTGCCATTTCGTCAAGCACATCGACCAAGTTACGATAGGTTGATTTCTTGCTTGGTTTGATGATTACAATCATTCCGTTTTTAGGTTTGCCTTTTGCTGTAGAATATGCCAAAACTGATGCTTTCCTAGATAATAATTCTTTACGAATACCTTCTTTTCCATAAGCAAAATCTTTTGGCGCTCCACCGGCAACCGGCGTTGCCAACAAACCCACATAACGAACTAATTTATTGTCTTTTCCCAACAATATGGTCATGGTACGATTTTCGTCAACTTTAATCTTTGTGTCTGTTTTATCGTCTTTATCTGGCAAGCCCAAACTCATGGATTGAGGTTTAGACAAAGTCGTGGTAAGCATAAAGAAGGTAATCAATAAGAAGGCCAAATCTACCATGGCAGTTAAATCTACCTTTGAGTTTTGTTTTTTACTTCTTACCTTTTTATCTTTTTTGCCTCCACCGTCGCCTGTATTTAATTCGGCCATTTTAGTGTCTTTTTATAATTAAAAATTCTTTCCTCTTAAACCCGTAACTAAACTAAAGTTGTTGATTTTTTGATCTTGTAAAATATCCATTACTTTTCTAATTGCAGGATATTCTTCCTTTGCATCTCCTTTTATGGCAATTTGCAATTCTTTGTTGTCGATTTCAATATTGGCAAGACGAGCATTTTGAATCCATTGTGCCAATTGGTTGTCCAATGAATCTTTCGGCACGCCAGGTTGACCGGCTTTACTTCTATCAGCAGCCTTCATGTCGATAATTTGCTTCAAACTTTGTATTGGAACACCAAAACCTTCCATCAATGCAAAATTATCTTTATCCGCTTGCGAAAAAGTAACACTATATTTTTGACCCATTAATTCAAGAGTTCTTTTACGAATTTCTTTTCCTTTCAAATCAAAAAATATTTTTCCTTTTCCAATAGTTATCGTAGCCAAATCCGTTTCGGGAAGTTTGGTTTGTACAGTCGATTGCGGCGTATCTACAGGCAGTGCTTCCGGTATTTTGGCCGTGGCGGTCAAAATAAAAAAAGTAAGCAAAAGAAATGCTACATCACACATCGCCGTCATATCAATAGACGCCGCTTTTTTTTGCGTTTTTACAGCCATTAATTTATTTTTTAAATTTATTTAGAATCAGCCCATAAGATATAACGCTAAATCCTTATAAATTATTAGTAATTATTTTTGTGTACCTCTGAAATGTCTGTATGTATTCACGATAGCAGAACCTGCTTCGTCAATAGAATAAGTCAAAGTATCGATTTTAGAGGTAAACAAGTTATACATAATAATTGCTAAAGCAGAAGTAGAGATTCCTGTTGCAGTGTTGATAAGTGCTTCAGAAATACCGTTAGCCAACATGGCTTGATCCGGAGTTCCAGAACTAGCCAAAGCACCAAACGCTTTAATCATCCCCGTTACCGTTCCTAGCAATCCAGCAAGAGTTCCTAATGAAACTAATGTAGAAAGGATAGTCATGTGTTTTTCTAACATTGGCATTTCAAGTGAAGTAGCCTCTTCAATTTCTTTGTGAATGGTTTCGGCAGCAGTTTCGCTATCTAAACCTTCTTTTTTCACGTCTTGGTATTTAACCAAAGCGGATCTAATAGCATTGGCAACAGAACCTTGTTGTTTGTCACAAGCTACAATAGCACCAGCAATATCACCAGTAGTAATACTCGCTTTAACACTTTTCATAAATTGATCAAGACTTCCTTTACCGGCTGCTTTAGAAATAACGCTAAAACGTTCGAATGAAAAAACGATAACCATTAATAATAATCCCATCAAAACGGGTACAATTGGACCTCCTTTGTAAACCATTGCCAAATAATTTCCAGCTAATGGATGTCCAGTATTTACTCCACCTTCAAAGTTTCCTCCATTACCCATTACGAAATTCCAGATTATCCATCCCGAAAAAATACATAATGCAATTATGATTCCTGTAATCATTCCTCCCAATCCTGCTCCACTTTCTTTTTTAACGTTTGCCATTTTCTTTAAATTTTAATAATTTTAATAATTTATTTTTTTGTTGTACTAATGTTG
>CAIOTL010000056.1 GCA_903861155.1 uncultured Bacteroidota bacterium | reverse complement strand
GGCAAGAGCAAGAGGCAAGAGCAAGAGCAAGAGGCAAGAGCAAGAGGCAAAAGGCAAGAGCAAAAGGCAAGAGCAAGAGCAAGAGGCAAGAGCAAGAGGCAAGAGGCAATAGGCAGAAGGCAATAGGCAAGAGGCAGAAGGCAAAAGGCAAGAGGCAAGGGCAAGAGGCAGAAGCCATTAGTTAAAAGTCAATGAGTGATATAAAAACATATAAAGATTTATTGATTTGGCAAAAAGGCATCTTGCTTGTAAAAACAATTTATACTAATTTAGAAAGTTTTCCAAAGGATGAAATCTTTGGTTTACAAAGTCAAATAAAAAGAGCTGCGGTTTCAATTCCTTCCAATATTGCTGAAGGCTGGGGAAGAAGTTCAACAATAAGTTATATTCATTTTTTGAAAATCGCAAGAGGTTCGTTATTTGAATTAGAAACGCAAATCATTATTGAAAAAGAGTTGAAATTTATAAGTGAATTGAAATTTGACGCAATAACACAAATAATAACAGAAGAAAGTAAAATGTTAAACGCCTTTATAAAGTCATTGGGCAAGTAGTACCACTTTTGCCTTTTGCCTTATGGCCAATAAACTAAATATTATGAAACTTACATTACAAATATGGCGTCAAAAAGATGCTAAAGCAGCGGGAAAAATAGTTGAATATCCATTAGACGGAATCGAGGGAGATATGTCTTTCCTTGAAATGTTGGATGTTCTTAACGAACAATTAATCAACAAAGGAGACGAACCTGTTTCTTTTGACCACGATTGTCGGGAAGGAATTTGCGGAACTTGTTCCTTGTTTATCAACGGAGAAGCGCACGGACCAGACAGAGGAATACCTACTTGTCAGTTGCATATGCGTATGTTTAAAGATGGCGATACTATTTTTATCGAGCCCTTTAGAGCGGCAGCATTTCCTGTAATCAAAGATTTAGTGGTTGACAGAAGCGCTTTCGACAGAATTCAACATGCGGGTGGATTTATATCGGTGAATACTTCTGGAAATCCAGTGGATGCTAATACCATTCCAATTCCAAAACACGATGCGGATAGAGCTTTTGATGCAGCTACTTGCATTGGTTGCGGCGCTTGTGTTGCCACTTGTAAAAACTCTTCGGCTATGTTATTTGTTGCAGCCAAAGTATCTCAATTTGCTTTGTTACCACAAGGAAGAGTTGAAGCTACTGATCGTGTATTGAACATGATTAACCAAATGGATGCGGAAGGTTTTGGTAACTGTACCAATACCGGAGCTTGCGAAGTAGAATGTCCTAAAGGAATTTCATTAGAGAATATTGCTCGTATGAATAGAGAATATTTGAGTGCAAGTATGAAAGGATAGGCAAAGAGGCAAGAGGCAAGAGGAATAAGTGAAAAGTCATAAGTGAAAAGGCAAGAGGCAAAAGGCAAGAGGCAAAAGGCAAGAGGCAATAGGCAAAAGTCATAAGGCAATAGGTAAAAGGCAAGAGGCAAGAGGCATAAGTGAAAAGTCATAAGTGAAAAGGCAATAGGCAAAGAGGCAATAGGCAATAGGCAAAAGTGAAAAGTCATAAGTGAAAAGTCATAAGTGAAAAGGCAAGAGGCAAAGAGGCAAGAGGCAAAAGTCATAAGGCAATAGGCAAAAGGCAATAGGCATAAGTGAAAAGTCATAAGTGAAAAGGCAATAGGCAAAAGGCAAGAGGCAAGAGGCAAAGAGGCAAGAGGCAAAAGGCAATAGGCAAAAGGCAAGAGCCAAAAGGCATTCATTGATTTGGATGCGTTTTTTTGGTTCAATATTTTAAATTAATTTTATAAAATGAAAATCGCCATCGTCCAATCGTCCTTATCTTGGGAAAACCCAAAAGCCAACCGAAATTATTTGGGAGAAAAAATCAATGCTATTACTGAAAAAGCAGATTTGATTGTGTTTCCTGAAATGTTTACTACGGGTTTCACGATGAATCCTTCCGCCGTTGCCGAAACCATGCAAGGCGAAACAATATTGTGGCTGCAGTCTTTGGCGCAAGCCAAAAATAGCGCCATCACAGGGAGTTTAATTATTAAAGAAAACAATAACTTCTATAACCGCTTAGTATTTATTTTTCCTTCAGGCGAAATACAATATTATGATAAACGACACTTGTTTACTTTGGCGGGAGAAGACAAAGTGTATACTTCTGGAACCCAAAAATTGATTGTAGATTATTTAGGATGGAAAATTTGTCCGCTGGTATGTTACGATTTAAGGTTTCCGGTTTTTGCCAGAAATAGTGAAGAGTATGATTTGTTGATTTATGTTGCCAATTGGCCAAAACCACGCATCAATGCTTGGGATATTTTGCTCCAAGCACGCTCGGTCGAAAATATGTGTTATACGGTTGGCGTGAATAGAATTGGCAAAGACCAGAATAATCTTGAATACGTTGGTCACTCGCAAGCGGTTGATTTTATTGGGAATTATGTTCTTGAGCCACAGGAAACTGATGGTGTCTTTTTTGCGGAATTGGACAAGAAGCAACTGCTAGAAACCAGGCTGAAATTGGGTTTTCTTAACGACAGAGATTCTTTCGAATTAAAATCCCTTTGATTTAGGCTTTTTCTTTTTGTCCGTTTTCTTTTTCGGTTCCGGCATATACGGTAAACTCAAGTCAAAAACCTCATCCATCATATCCCAATTGGCGTGAATATCTATTTCTTTCGAAGAATAAACTACTTCCTCTGCCTGCCGTTTTTCTAGATAATTACCCGAATCCCATTCCTTGTTTTTGTTGTCGTCATAAATCGCCCGAAGCGTGAACACGGAGGGTTCTAGTAAATTAAATTCGACTTTAGTATTGCCTTCCGAATATTCGGAGGCGACTACATCTCCTTTAGGATTTAATAGTTCAACGATTACAGGGAAATGTTTTACGTTTTTCAAATTCACTGCAATATTCGCATAATCAGCAAGATTTTTCGTACTCAATTTATAGATTAAAGTGTCATTGGATTGGTCGAAAAAATCGGTCAAAGCGTCCGGCATAATGGTAAAAGTATAATTTTCTAAAGGTTCTTTTTTGAAATCGAAGTAAAGGCGTTGGTTAAAATCGTCATATTTAGTTGTAAAAGCTACTGAAACGGAATCTTTATTGGTAATTTTTATTTTCGAATTATCGAAATGGGTCAATGGTGTGGCGCTTTCCAGAGTAAATTGCTCCCTGAAATTCAAAGTTCCTTTTTGTAATGGAACGATGTTTAAGGTGTCTTTTTTTCCTTCTTTTATTTTGAAACGAAAATTTTCCTTGTATTTGTCATTGACAACGGCTAAAGACAAAGAATCTGTTTTTATGGGTTTGAACCAAACCTGCAGTGAATCCTTTTTTGGAAACTTGGTAATGATTGTTGGTAGCATTTCCAAATTATTTTTCAAAGTGATTTTCGCATCGTTTCCTCTTCCTTCATAAGGCAAAATCAATCTGTTTGTTGAAACTCGAATTGGTTTGAAAGCCTTGAATGGAGGGGTTTCCCGGAATATTTTCAATTCGAAAAGGGTGTCGTTTGGGATGGTAATAAACTGTTTTTTAAATCCAATTTTGTCTTTTTTAGGATTGAATTTATTGTTTGAATTATAGTCTTTCATCGCCACTAAAAGATATTTTCCGGCTTTCAGATTTTCTAGTTTAAATGTTTTCAAACTGTCTAACGTATTGGTAATATATCGTGGATTTTGATTATAAACTACAGAATCCTTGAACGTGTCATTTGTGTCATAAAGCATTACCGAGACAAAAGATTCCACGTCTTTATTATAGGCATCTTTTACCGTTCCTCCAATTGATAAAGAATCAATGTAAGGGCCTGTCGAGAGAACATATTTGAACTGGTTCAGTATATTTCCCTCATTATTATCGGTTATACTTTGACCAAAATTGAAGCTATACGTCGTGTTGGGTTGCAGTGTATCGGTAATTTTTATGTTAAGATATTTGCTTGTATTTGTCGGCGTTATTATGGGCTCGTGCTTCATTGGTGGCGAAATAATCAATTGCTTATTTATGTTTTTCAACCTGATGTATTCGTCAAATGTCAATTTAATGTCTGTTCCTTTAAAATTCGTGCTGAAGTTTTTTGGAAAACTCATTTTCAATACTGGTGCAAGAGTGTCTTTTAAACCGCCGGTAATTGTACCTCGTTTGGCACAACTTATCATTGCCAAAATGAGCAGAAACAGAATATATTTAGAGTTGTTTTTCAACATAAGGATTCGAAATTTAGATGTCACAAAATAACAATTATATTCTCTGTAAATAAAATCTTTTATGGTTTTTTAGGGGCTATTTACTTTGTCAGGTGCTTTGCTCGTGTTCAGCTGTTCACTGTGTCCTTGCAAAAAAGCGCAGGATGCTGTTTCCATCTGGGTTAAAACCGACCGCCTTATAGACCTGACAGGTTTTTCATCAGGAATGTGCCATCGCCATACAAACAATACTGATTTTTGCTCCTGGGATTTTCATTAAGGCATGTGAACAGGCCTCCAGAGTCGAGCCAGTTGTGATGACATCGTCAATTAACAGGAAATGTTTGTTGTGGTCTTTTTCGGTGTATGAAACATCAAATGTAGTTTCAATTCCCTCGCTTCTGCTCAACAAATTTTTCTTGGACTGTGTTTTTGAATAAATATTCCGGACCAATATATTTGGATTATAGGGAAGATTCAAGCCATTGGAAAGGGCATTTCCAAAATTCGTCACCTGATTATAACCTCTTTCTCGAAGTTTCCTTTTATGCAAGGGTACTGGAATAATTTCATCGACTGATTGGATTATGGTCGAATTTTTCAAATCTTCGGCATACCATTCGCCAAGAACGGTACCAATTTCTTCCTGTCCTTTGTATTTCAGGTTGTGAATTAATTCCTGAACAATACCTTTTTTGTGAAAATATAACAATGCCGAAGCATATTCTATAGAAATTCTTCCGTAAAACTTAATGAAAGCCTCGTTTTCTGGATTCAAATGATGATTGGTCAGCGGAATTGTGTGTCGGCAAAGTGTGCAAATCACATTTTCATTCGATACTAAAAAAGAATGGCAACCCGCACAAACTGGTGGGAAAAATAGATTGATACTATTTTTGAACATAAAAAGTCAATTTATTTATAAAAATAGGGAAATCAATGGTTCAAACTTCAAGAAATTCCTTTTTTTTAAGTTCACTTTTTATATTTTTGCATCATTATGGCAAAACAAGAAGATTTATTCAAAAATGTAATTTCGCACGCAAAAGAATACGGATTTATTTTTCCGTCAAGCGAAATATACGATGGACTGAGTGCAGTCTATGATTATGCACAGAACGGAGTCGAATTAAAAAAGAACCTACGCGAATATTGGTGGAAAGCGATGGTTCAGATGAACGATAATATCGTTGGGCTTGATGCGGCAATATTGATGCATCCCACGACTTGGAAAGCTTCAGGGCATGTGGATGCTTTCAACGATCCATTAATTGACAATAAAGATTCCAAAAAAAGATACCGTGCAGATGTTTTAATTGAGGATTATGCCGAAAAATTAAACCTGAAAGCTAAAAAAGAAATTGAAAAAGCCAAAGCACGTTTTGGAGATGCCTTCAATGAACAAGAATTTATTACTACCAATACTAGGGTGGTAGAATATCTTGCTAAAGAAAGAGAAATTCTCGAAAGAATGGGGCGTTCTTTAGGAAATGGCGATTTAGAAGATGTAAAAGCATTAATTGAAGAACTTGAAATTGCCGATCCTGAAACAGGTTCTAGAAACTGGACTGAAGTACGTCAATTTAACTTAATGTTTGGCACCAAACTAGGTGCTTCGGCAGATACGGCAATGGATTTATACTTGCGTCCAGAAACGGCTCAAGGTATTTTTGTCAACTTTTTGAATGTTCAAAAATCAGGGCGACTAAAAATTCCTTTTGGGATTGCACAAACCGGAAAAGCGTTTAGAAACGAGATTGTTGCGAGACAATTCATTTTCCGTATGCGTGAATTCGAACAAATGGAAATGCAATTTTTCATAAAACCAGGTACGGAAATGCAATGGTACGAACATTGGAAAACAGCTCGACTCAACTGGCATTTGTCGCTTGGATTAGGGGCAGCAAATTACCGTTTTCACGACCATGAAAAACTGGCGCATTATGCTAATGCTGCCGCCGATATAGAGTTTAATTTCCCTTTTGGATTCAAAGAACTAGAAGGAATTCACTCTCGTACCGATTTCGATTTGAAAGCGCACGAAAAGTTCTCTGGTAAAAAAATGCAATATTTCGATACCGAAACCAACACTAATTATACGCCTTATGTAGTGGAAACTTCGGTGGGATTAGACAGGATGTTCTTGGCTGTTTTTGCGACTTCCTTAAAAGAAGAAACGCTAGAAGATGGTTCTACACGAACTGTTTTGCAATTGCCATCGGTGTTGGCGCCAATAAAAGCGGCAGTTTTGCCATTGGTAAAAAAAGATGGTTTACCAGATATTGCGCACAAAATCATCGAAGATTTACGTTGGGATTTCAATGTGACTTATGATGAAAAAGATGCCGTTGGGAGACGATATAGAAGACAGGATGCGCTAGGAACTCCTTTCTGTATTACAGTTGACCATCAAACTATCGAAGACGAAACGGTAACGATTCGACACAGAGATTCAATGAAACAGGATCGCGTAAAAATTTCGGATTTGAAATCGATTATCGAAAACGAGGTTTCGATGAAAAACTGGTTGATGCAAATGTAGTCTAAGGTTTCAATAAAATAAAAAAGGCTTCTCGATTGAGAAGCCTTTTTTTATTTAAATCGATAGCCCAGTGTTATTCCTCCTCGGCCTACTATTTGATAATCCGTATGGTTACTATTGAATAAGTTTCGGCCAATGCCTCCATTTATCTCAAATACGAATCCTTTTTTGGTAATCCATTTTCCTCCTATGCCAAAACCTAGTGCAAAATCTGTTACATCCTTTGTTGGACCAGAATAATTAGTAAACAAAGAGCCCGAAGACGCTTCTTGAGTATAAGAATCTAGCATTCCGAAACCTTCTGCAAAAAATCCCGCAGCAGGTTTTTTCCCAAAGTAAAAACGATAGTAAGGTGAAAGACTAACCTTAGTACCATAATTAGTATTGTCATAAGGCACAAAAAGTGAAACTCCAAGTCCTGATTCTTCATTTAGTATGCGTTCGTAAGTGACTTCTAAAGCGCCAGTTACCAACATTAAAGCATTTCCTTTAATTTCGTTTTTAGGAAAATAAGCAGTTTCAACAATTTGGCTATAGCCAAAATTAAAAACGGTCAAACAGAGGAATACGAATAATTTTTTCATTGAATTGGTTTTAAAACATTCGAATTTATGTAAAATTATTTGGATATAATCTAAGTTTTAGATGTTTTGTATAAACTCCTGTGAATAGGCTTTTATTTGGTCGCGTACTTTTCGGAATTCGGCAATTAGTTCTTTGGCAGTTCCAGAGGATTTCGATGGATCTTCAAAACTGTGATGAATGGTTTTGGTTTTGGTTGGAAAAAAAGGACAGGCTTCTTTGGCATTGTCACAAACCGTAATTACATAATCAAAAGTTATATCTGAATATTCATCAACATGGTTGGAAGTATGTTTGGAGATATCAATTCCATCTTCGGCCATAATTCCTAGGGCAAAAGGATTCAGTCCGTGTATTTCTACTCCGGCGCTATACACCTGGACTTCATTTTTTCCGAAATGTTGTAAATAACCGTGTGCCATTTGGCTTCTGCACGAATTTCCGGTGCATAAAACTAGAATTTTTTTCATTTTTTAGAGGGTTTATTTGTAATATTTTTTCTTTAACCAAAAGGCTACTTTAACTAATAAAATCAGAGCGGGAACTTCGACCAATGGCCCAACAACTCCCGTAAAAGCTTGGCCAGAATTGATTCCAAAAACGGAAATAGCTACCGCAATGGCTAGTTCAAAATTGTTTCCCGCTGCGGTAAAAGCTACGGCAGCATTTTTATCATAGCTTGCGCCAACAGCTTTTGTCATGAAAAATCCAATCAAAAACATAATGGCAAAATAAATCAGCATGGGTATGGCAATGATGATAATGTCTTGGGGTATTTGTACTATAAGTTGGCCTTTTAAACTGAACATGACTATTATTGTTGCCAATAATGCAATTAAAGTAATTGGTGAAATTGTAGGGATGAATGTTTTTGTGTACCAATGGTCTCCTTTTAGCTTCACCAAAATGAGTCGGCTGAAAAAGCCTAACACAAACGGAATGCCCAAATAAACGGAGACGCTTTTTGCAATTGTTAGGATTGAAACGTCAACGATGGCAGCTTTGAAACCGAAATAAGGCGGCAATATTGTGATAAAAATCCAAGCGTAAAAACTGTAGAAAAATACTTGAAAGATGCTATTTAACGCGACTAATCCGGCTCCATATTCTGAATTTCCTTCGGCGAGATCGTTCCAAACCAAAACCATAGCAATACATCGTGCCAATCCGATTAATATTAAACCGATCATATATTCTGGATATTCTCTTAAAAAGGTGATGGCCAAGAAAAACATTAATAACGGCCCGATTATCCAGTTTAACACCAACGAAATTGTTAGGATTTTTGTGTTTTTGAAAACTGTTGGCAACAATTTATAATTGACTTTGGCTAATGGCGGATACATCATTGCTATAAGTCCGATGGCAATGGGAATATTTGTTGTTCCTGAACTCAAGGCGTTAATAGTGGTTGAAAGGGATGGAACAAAATATCCCAGTGTCACGCCAATTAGCATTGCTAAAAATATCCAAAAGGTCAGGTAATTGTCTAAAAAGGATAGTTTTTTCATATTTTTTTAAAAGTGTTTTTTCTTTGGAGAAGGCAATTATAAGGGATTTAGCAGCAACTTTGAGATTTAGAACAAGTCGATTCAATCAAGTTTATCAAGGTTTGAATTTTTTGAATAATTTTTTCATCTAAACAATAGCAAATATTATTTCCCGTGATAGTTCCTTTTATTATCCCTACTTTTTTTAATTCGGATAAATGCTTGGAAACCGTTGATTGTGCCAATGGCAAAACTTCTACGATGTCGCCGCAAATGCAGGAAGAAGATGTCATCAGAAACTTCACGATTTCTAAGCGTGCTGGATGTCCCAAAGCTTTTAGGATTTCGGCCATTTCGTTGGTTTCTGATGTGAAGCCTATTGTTTTAGTTATTCCCATATTGCAATATTACGATATGATTTATAATTGACCAAAAGAAACTTGCCAAATTTTCAAAAAATGAAATAAAATTGATTTCCTTCTGCATTTTATCGGATTTATTTGCGTTTCATTTTAATCTATTAACATTTGTTTAAAAAATATTAACAACGCATACGGAAAGTGCTGTAAATGTTTATTTTTAGCTTGTTAAACAATGCCTTTTTAAGAAAATCACAGGTTTTTTGTTTAGCTAGTTTCCCAAAACTACCCTATTTACTTAATCTTTCAAAGTGTCATACTTTGAACATCTAATGTTATGCCTAACAAATTAGGACAAGACATTGATGAATTTATCCTACATTATTATTGACGACGATCAAGAAAGTGTTTTGAAAACCAAGGCAATTGCTGATGGTTTTTCGGAGCTTGATTTTGTGGCTTCGGCTAATAGTTATGCTGACGGGTTAAATCTTATATTAGAACACAGTCCAAAATTAATTTTTCTTGAAATTGACCCAGTAGATAAAAAGAGTAATTTATCATTAGGGCTCATCAACGAATTGTATCGCTATTTGACTGTGATTCCTAAAATCATTATCACTACTGCCAAGAAAGATTTGGCTTTTGAAGCCATACACTATGAAGTGGCCGATTATCTATTGAAACCAGTACAACGAATTGATTTAATCAAATCGATTCTAAAATTGAAGAAATCGGCTGGTGAAGACGAAGTTTTTATTGCGAAAAACCCTGTGCTCGATAAAATTTCTGATTTTATAGAAGAACGAGAAACAACGGATTTGGATAAAATTTCGGAAACTTCTAAAAAACAAATTCCTCCCTCTTTTATACAGAAAGGAATTTCAAATATGGAGCCTCCCCTTGTATTATGTATCAAATCCTATGGTGATTACCGATATATCGATGCCAAAGATATTTGCTATTTTCAAGCTGATAATAACTCGACGGACATTCACTTGAATAATGGTGAAATGGTTACGGCCTTTAAAACGTTGAAGCATTTTGAGGGGATCTTATCCCATCCTTTTATTAGAATTCACAATAGTTACATTCTGAATCGCGATTATATTTCCAGGATTCACACTGGAAATGCAGTTTGTTATATTAAAAACACCGCCACAAAAATCCCATTTTCTAAATCTTACAAGGAAAATGTTGATGGGATTATCTCGGATTTTGCCAATGGCAATTATTTAGAGATTTAAAAAGCAAGACTATTTTTGTATCTACTAGTCATTGTCAGGAACAAGTTTTCCTATTTGTTGCTCTAGATATGAGATTGCTTCGTTCCTCGCAATGACAAAAAGGAGTCGCAATGACAAAATACCTCCAATTATCAATTTCCTCAAAATCCATCTACCCTAATTTGGGTATCATTCACTATCAGACGGCAGCATTCTACCATAAACGCCTTTATTTGTAAGGGATTTCGAGATATGCGATATATTTTTACACCGTGATATTGTGGTATTCGCAAGTCATATAACTAACGTAAAAACGTATAACAACATAAAAACCCCTTATTATGAAAAAAGCAATTTTAACAATCGGATTATTTTCATTAGTAATGATATTGACTTCATTTACTACGCCTGAAACTACTAAATTAACTGTTAGTAATAATACAACAATAGAAGCTGCAGGTTCAGGAAGTGCAGGTGGAAATGTTAAATTAGACGCTGCTGGATCAGGAAGTGCAGGTGGAAATGTTAAATTAGACGCTGCTGGATCAGGAAGTGCTGGTGGAAATGTTAAATTAGACTAAT
>CAIOTL010000055.1 GCA_903861155.1 uncultured Bacteroidota bacterium | reverse complement strand
TTCTGTACATAGGTTTACAAATTTTTAAAATTTTTGAATTGGATTTCATATTGCTTGGATTTTTTATTTTTATATTTTCTACTGATCCTATATTTAGAAAAAACAATTTGTTTTTTCTAAATTAATTTAAATTTTTCACCAAATTTAGTAAAATTAATAGTTGTTTCAAATTAAATATTTTTAGCACTAAGCAAACTGTTCTGTTTCATTATTTGCTTTTTTTCAAGGCATCAATTAATTCAACCATATCTACTGTACCATAAGTGGAGGAATAATCAGAGACGGCATAAGGCAAAATAAGGCTGTTGTTATGAATAATTGAACCACAAGAATACACTACATTGGGCACATAACCTTCTCTTTCATTTTCTCGAGGGGAAAGCAAAGGCTCTTCAAGTCTTCCAATTTCCTTTGAAGGATCATCAAGATCAAATAATGATGCCCCAATACAATATTGTCTCATCGCGCCAACACCGTGTGTTATAATCAACCAGCCTTCTTCAGTCCAGAGTGGAGATCCGCAGTTTCCAATTTGTGTAAATTCCCAAGGATAACGGGGCTTTTGTATACAAAAAGGATTATTCCATTCAGTAGGCTTATCAGAATACATCAGGTAGTTATTAACACCGTCAATTCTGGAAAGCATAGCATACTTCCCTTTAACCTTTCTGGGAAACATCGCCAGGTTTTTATTGTGTGCCCCTTCACCACGCAAAGGCATTACGTGGAACGAATAAAAATCTTCTGTTGAAATAAGTTTTGGAAGTATAGCATGTCCATTATAGGCAGTATAGGTCGCATATACTTTTTCTGATTTATGATCTTCAATAAAGCGGACAAATCGCGCATCTTCAATACCGCGACTTTCCGAATCTGATATTGGAAAAATGACCCGTTCAGTGATATCGGAATCGTGTTTGAATTGTATATCATAAAAGGAATCTGCCAACCAAATTATTTCCTCTAGAGCGCTTCTCTTCTCCTTGCTCATTGCTTTTTCTTCCAAAGCTTTATTTATAGCATTTTTTAAAACTGGATAACCAAATTGTTCTGGTAGATCCTGCAGAATAATAGCTGAATATTTTTCAGGCGTACGCATTTCAAGCAGTTTCATAGCAAATCGCTTTTTATTATACAATGATCTATGTACAATTTCTGCCTTATCAATATTAGCCCCAATTTTCATTACCTGCAAATCGTTATTCCTGTCGAGGACTCCTCTTCTAAAAACAATGGATGAAATATGACCTTCACCCGTGGTCCGAAATGAAATAACAACTCGTTTTTCACCTTTTTCAAGACCCGACTGGTCAAAATCTTCAAACATCGATGGATTAAAAAAAGCAGCAGATTCAATGGCATACTCCATAGTGCAATAGGAACCAATGAGCATTTTTCGTTCATCGGACAGGCTATCATAGTTAATCTGCATTCCTTCGATTATAGTACGAATGTTATCGCAATGTCTAAAAAAAGTACGTGAAATATTTCGGTGTCGGCGAGCAAACTCACGGAGAGTTTGTTCTAGTGTATAAATGACTTGAATTTCATCTAAAATCATTATACGGCTCACCATTTCCTGTGTTCGAAGATTGCCATTCATAAAATAACGGGCAACTACTCTACTGGAATCAGGGGTAAATTTTACATTTTTACGGGTGACAGCAACTCTCATAGATTTATTTTTAAATTATAAGTGAGGCTTTTTTAAATATAAACATAAAAATCGTTCAAATAAACTTCGCTAAATTGGAATCTGGAACACCATTATCTCGATTCAAAATGAAAATTAAAGATACTAAAAATGTTGCTTAACAAAAAATAAATTTAACCCAACAATACATTAATTCTACAAATAGCTAAAACAAAAAAACCATAACTACTAAAAAAAGTAATTACGGTTTTTATTTTGTGGAGAATATCGGATTCGAACCGACCACCTCTTGCCTGCCAGTAGAATCTATATTTTAAGAAAGCCTGATTTTGCTGAGGTTGGCGTTTTTTAAGTAATGCAAAATCGTGCATTTTCGTGCATTTTGCCACCTATTAAGTACACTTAGATTAATTAGTAATTTTGCATCTCTCCACACCATGATTTTAAAAAAAATGACTGAACTTTAGGTTAAATACTAAGCATTAATATAGAAATACAAATCTTGTGTAATTACTTTTGGTAGTATAATCATTTTACATTTGAAGCTGATGGTTTATTATTTCCCGCATCAATTAATATTATACTTCCGTCTTTTTCTAAATCAAGTTCTCTTAATATTCCAGTAAGTTTAGATAACTCGCTATTGTCAAAGTATAGAATTACTTTTATACTTTGTTTTGTTCCACTAGCTTTTTCATAAACTTTCACTTGATTTTCTAAATTCATTTTAAGTTTACTATTTGAGGCAAGTTTAAATTCAACTAATGTTTTGTCTTTAGCACCATTTGAAACAGAATAATCGACTGGTCCACGACCATTATTAACTTCTCTATTTACATCCAAAGGAGATGAAAACCAAGTTAAACCCGATCAGTGTTGTTACCGGTCGGAGTGAAGGAGGCGATGAGGCCATTATCGTGACCGCTGTAAATCAGGGCATCGAACTTCCAGTTAGGATCCGAGTAAGTCAGTGTGGCGGCTGACTGACGCAGTGCAGTAGCATTACCAGATACGCCACCGATGGTGACTTCAACCGAACCAACAAAACCATTGATCACCGGGCTGGAATAAACCAGTG
>CAIOTL010000054.1 GCA_903861155.1 uncultured Bacteroidota bacterium | reverse complement strand
GAGTTAATCTGATAGTAGTAAAAACTCTCGGGCAGTGCAACATTTGATTTCTCAAGTTGATCAAAATACGGTAACGCCTCGGCGTATTTTTCTGCCTTTAAAAGGTTCGTAATTTTCGCCATCGTTATGTCGGTTTGCATCGACGTATCGGCGCTCCCCGCCAAAGAAACCGATTGCTGAAAAGCATAGAGAAATAGAATCAGAAAAATCTTTGTCAAAATAATGCTCGCTAGATTCCCAGCTTTACTGAAAACACATAACTTGCCTTCGTCATGCGCATATATCAACGTGGCTTTCAATTTTTTTTCCATTTTTGTGAATTGTTGAACCATCTTCTTAATGTGCCTCCCGATGTCGCACACACTCATCAAGACTTGTCGGTTGACTGCCCGTGCGATTGCACCTATTTTTCATGCTACTGGCACAGGATTCCCATTCATAATAGGCAGGATTCGGACCGGATGTATCGCATCGGTATTGGGGGAATACATAGCATCTTGCCGAGCCACAGTTGCCGGGGGGAGTGAAGGAGCGATATTTAAGGCAAATTGTTTCATCCGGTTTTGTCTTGCAGGTATCTTCCAGACATTGCTGCTCCGATTTCATAGCTGAGGTGCAAAATTGTGTGGCTTCTTCGTGTTTGGCTTGCTGGTCACGTTCACGTGCTTCCCGTTCTTGTTTAATCTTCAAGGCAAAGATTCCGATAAGTATTTTAAGGAAGTGGAAGATAAATTAATCGAAGAAACCAATTATTTATTAGAACTGAAACAAAGCCAAGAAGTTGCGAAAGCTTGCAATAAAATAGAAAATCTAGTATTTCCAAATTATTATCCAAAGTATTCTTCGGATAAAATCATCACGATGGACTGGATGACAGGAATCCATTTGTCGGAATTTACAGCTAAAAATACCGATCAGATAATTGCAAACAAAATTGGTCAGGCATTGTGGGATTTCTATATGTATCAAATTCATATTTTAAAGAAAGTTCACGCAGATCCGCATCCTGGTAATTTTTTGGTTAACCCAGAAAATCAACTCGTTGCGTTAGATTTTGGTTGTATGAAAGAAATACCAAATGAATTTTATGTTCCTTATTTTGAGTTAATCAACAAGGAAGTTATTGACAACAAGGAATTATTTAGCGAAAAATTATTTGAGTTAGAAATCCTTCGAGTGGATGATTCCAAAGAGGAAATTGAATATTTCACCCAAATGTTTTATGATTTATTATCGCTGTTTACCCAACCTTTTCAAACCAAAACCTTTGATTTTTCAGATGAAGCATTTTTTGGAAACATAGCACAATTAGGCGAACGCTTTTCTAAAGATACCAACTTGAGAAAAATGAACGGTAATCGTGGTTCTAAACATTTCATTTATATGAACCGAACTTTCTTTGGATTGTACAACTTGATGTTCGATTTGAAAGCAAAAATTGTGGTGAATGAGTTTCAAAAATATTAAGCTTGAAAAAAGAACTCTCCGACATTGAAAAAGACCGAATTATCGAAATGGCTTGGGAAGACCGAACTACTTTCGATGCCATTTTATTGCAATTTGGTTTAAAAGAACAAGAAGTTATCGATTTAATGCGAATCGAAATGAAAGCTTCTAGCTTTAAAATGTGGCGCCAAAGGGTGCAAGGTCGAAAAACTAAACACGAAAAATTAAGGGGTTTTAGAGAAGGTCGATTTAAGTGTGATCGACAAAGACAAATCAACAACAACAAAATTTCGAAAAGATAAATATGAAAAACATAGTAATCATTGGCGGAAGCAAAGGAATTGGGAATTCAATTTTACTTCAGCAATTAGAAACAAACCAAGTACATAACATTAGCAGAAATACTCCTGAAATTTCGCATCCCAACCTGATACATTTTTCTTTTGATGTTTTGAACGATACACTACCCGAAATTGAAAATATAGATACCATAATTTATTGTCCAGGTTCAATTAATTTGAAACCAATTGGAAGTTTAAGCATTGACGATTTTAGAAATGATTTCGAAATCAATGTCATTGGAGCCGTGAAAGTAATTCAGAAATATTTGCCCGTTTTAAAAAAAGGAAACAATCCATCGATTGTATTATTTAGTACTGTTGCGGCAAAGTTAGGAATGCCTTTTCACTCCAGTATTGCCACAGCAAAAGCAGGCGTTGAAGGCTTGGTAAAATCACTTGGAGCTGAACTAGCTTCGGTTGTTCGTATTAATGCAATAGCACCAACTATTACCGAAACCTCTCTCTCAGCAGGCATTTTACGAAACGATCGAATGAAAGAAAATATCATAGAACGCCATCCGATGAAGAATTATTTAAAACCAGATGAAGTGGCAAGTATGGCGAATTACTTGATTTCAGATCAAGCAAAATCAATCTCGGGACAAGTTTTCGAAATGGATTATGGCATTGTAACCTTTAAAATATAATTAAAAAAGTAGAATCTTTAAAATTCAAAAAAATAATGATAAAAGAAATAAAAAGTTACCAAAAAATCGAACAATTCGATGAAGAAATAACTGAAGTATTGGCTAATAATTACAGAACAATTATTGATAATCTTGGAGAAGATATATATAGAGAAGGTCTCGAAAAAACACCAGAAAGAGTTGCTAAAGCGATGCAATTTTTGACCCATGGATATGGACTAGATCCATTGGAAATATTAAGATCAGCACTTTTTACAGAAGATCACAAACAAATGATTGTGGTAAAAGATATAGAAGTCTACTCAATGTGCGAACACCATATGTTGCCTTTTTTTGGTAAAGCTCACGTGGCTTATATTCCAAACGGAAAAATTGTAGGATTGAGCAAAATACCAAGAGTTGTAGATGCTTTTGCCCGAAGAATGCAGGTGCAGGAACGACTTACCGACCAAATTAAAGATTGTATCCAAGAAGCATTAAATCCACTTGGTGTAGCTGTAGTGATTGAAGCCCAACATATGTGTATGCAAATGCGCGGCATTCAGAAACAAAATTCAGTGACAACGACTTCAGCTTTTACGGGTGCTTTTGAAAAAGACAAAACTAGAAAAGAATTTATTAGTTTAGTTTCCAATAAATTAAGCTAAATTTACGAAAAAAAGGACCATGAAAATTCTCTTAACAGGGGCAACAGGATATATTGGGAAACGACTCTTGCCTATTTTGATAGAACAAGAACATGAAATAATCTGTTGTGTAAGGGATAAAAACAGGTTCTACTGTCCGGAGGAATATGCTTCTAAAATATCCGTTATTGAGGTCAACTTCCTAAAAAAAGAAACGCTATCTGATATTCCATCTGATATTGATGCTGCCTATTATTTAATTCATTCTATGTCGGGTTCCTCTGAAAATTTTGATGAACTGGAAAAAATTTGTGCAGAAAATTTTGTGGAGAGAATTGAACAAACAAAAGCACAACAAGTAATCTATTTGAGTGGAATCGTTAATGACAAATCGCTTTCCAAACATTTATCGTCAAGAAAACAAGTGGAAGATGTTTTGTATACTGGGACTTTTGCAACAACAACCTTAAGAGCTGGAATTATTGTAGGCTCAGGAAGTGCTTCCTTTGAGATTATTCGGGATTTGGTTATGAAGCTTCCCGTTATGATTACCCCAAAATGGCTCAATACCAAATGCCAGCCTATAGCCATCGCAGACATTCTAGAATTTCTATCTAAATCATTGTTAAATCCTGCCACATACAACCAAAGTTTTGATATTGGAGGACCAGATATACTTACTTATAAAGAAATGTTATTGGGTTTTGCAAAAGCCAAAAATTTAAAAAGGTGGATTTGTACCATTCCTACCATAATGACTATAAAATTATCAACCTATTGGTTGTATTTTGTAACCTCGACTTCCTATCAACTGGCATGCGCTTTGGTATGCAGTATGAAAGTGGAAGTGATTTGCAAAGACGACAAAATCAATGATTTATTAAATATACACCCCATGACTTATGAACTGGCTTTGTCTAAGGCATTGATAAAAATTGATGCTGACAATATAGCTTCCAGTTGGAAAGATTCATTAGTGAGTGGTCGCTTTAGTACCAGCCTGTCGAACTATCTAAAAGTCCCTAAAAAAGATTGTTTTATGGACCGACGAAAAAAAGAAATTATAAACAGGGATTTTACCATCGAAAGAATTTGGTCTATTGGTGGAGAAACAGGTTGGTATTATGGAGATTGGCTATGGAATTTACGGGGTTTTATAGACAAGCTTTTTGGAGGCGTAGGTTCCCGCAGAGGAAGAACGAACAAACAAACTATTCATTCCGGTGATGCTTTGGATTTTTGGCGAGTACTCTATGCTAACAAAGAAGAAGGAAAATTAATCTTATTTGCCGAAATGAAATTGCCAGGTGAAGCCTGGTTGGAATTCAAAATTATTCAAAACACCTTATACCAGTCCGCGACTTTCAGGCCAAAAGGGATTTGGGGAAAATTATATTGGTATTCCGTTTTGCCTTTTCATGGTTTTATTTTTCAGGGAATGCTCAATAAATTAATCGAATAGTATTACTTCAAAATCCCTTCTTTATAAGCAGCGATTGCTCTATCTCTTGCAAATGCATGCTCCACCATGGGTTCCACATATCCAAAATCGAATTCCGGAATCCATTTCCGGATGTAAATTCCTTTTTCGTCGAATTTTTTGAGTTGGATTTCAGGATTAAAAACTCTAAAGTAAGGTGCGGCGTCGCAACCCGTTCCGGCAGCCCATTGCCAATTTCCAACATTGGAGGACAATTCAAAATCCAATAATTTCTGAGCAAAATACGCTTCGCCCCATTGCCAATTGATCAATAAATGTTTGCACAAAAAACTTGCCACCACCATTCGAACACGATTATGCATATAACCAGTTTCATTCAGTTGGCGCATTCCCGCATCAACCATAGGATATCCAGTTGTTCCAGAACACCAGCGTTTGAAATCTTCTTCGTTATTCCGCCATTGAATTCCGTCGTAAGATGATTTAAAATTGTTTGAAACCACCTTTGTAAAACTGAACAAAATTTGCATAAAAAACTCTCTCCAAATCAGTTCGCTTAAAAAAACTTGGTTTTTATTCACTGCCCAATTCACTAATTTCCGAATGCTTACTGTTCCAAAACGCAAATGGGGTGAAAGATAAGAAGTAGCGTCCAAAGCCGGAAAGTCACGGGTTTCATGATAATTGGTGACATTTTTCAAATTATGGGGAATCACTTTTATGGAACTTTCTTCAAATCCTATTTGTTGTAAAGTTGGAAAATTAAAACTGCATTTGTAAAAATTAGAAAATAGTAACTCACAATTATATTCTTGAACCGGAGGAATGGAATTGTATTTTTCTAACCATTTATTTTTGTATGGTGTATAAACTGTATATGGCAAGCCATCGGATTTTGTGATTTGTTTTTCTTCGAAAATAACTTGATCTTTATACGAAAAGCAAATTATTTTATTAGTTTTTAATAATTCACAAATGACGCAATCTCTTGAAATTGCATACGGTTCATACTCCTTGTTGAAGAAAATTTCCTTCATGTTAAAATCTTGAATAAGTTGTTTCCAAACGTCTTGAGTTTTCCCTTTTTTTACTAAAAGAGAACTTCCTAGTTTCTTAAGTTTCTGATTAATTTTGTAAAGAGAATCGTGTATAAATTCAACTCTAGCATCATTTTTAGGCAAACTGTCCAAAATATCTTCGTCAAAAACAAACAAGGGAATAACCGGATATTTAGATTCTAAAGCGTGAAATAAACCAACATTATCCTCTAATCGCAAGTCTCTTCGAAACCAAAAAATAGTTATTCCTTGTTTATCCATTATTTAGGATTAAAGATTTCATCTACTTTCAAAACCCGATATTCGAATATTTCTTTCAACTTATTTTTAACCACAAGTGCATTCATAATTCTTCCAATGAAACCAAATGGCAAAGCATAATGAACTACATCGGTCATTTTTACTCCATTTCCTTCAGCTTCAAAAAAATGTTTGTGATGCCATAATGCATAAGGTCCAAAACGTTGTTCGTCGATGAAATAGCTCTTGTCTTTCACGAAAGTAATTTCGGTTGTCCAAGAAAGTTTTAGTCCTAAAAGAGGTGAAACTTTATACTGGATAATTTGTCCAGCATACATCAATTTTTCGTCGAAATCCGTGATATTGAAACCCATAGTTTCGGGAGTAATCTTCTGTAAATTTTTTGGACTCGAGAAAAATGCCCAGCATTCTTCGATACTCGAATTGATATGTTGAACGGTTTCTTTTTTATATACTTTCATTTTTTGTATTTTTCTATTTTTTGAATTAAAATTAAACTCATTAACAACATCGAAAATGCGTAACCTATATCTTCAATTGGAATCGTTCCCAACCGAATTCCCAAATTTTCCGAATTATTATAGATTACAACAGGTTCAGCAATAAAACTTCCTGTGAGTATTCCGTTTACAATTCCGAAAGGAATCAGGATAATTAGAAAAGTAATAAAAAAAGTATTCAAAATATGGTGAACCTTAAAAACCGCATAAGTCAAAACAAGGATTAAAAGGCTGTAATTTATTGAAGTATATAATTTGTTATAATGAAAAATAATCGTTGGAATAAGTATCAACATCAACACACCATAAATAATTCGCACTGTTTGATTCGACAAAGAAACCTTTGGATAAAAATAATGAAAAGCGAAATGTATGAAGATACTGGCATACGGAATGCAAATAAAAAACAGCCATTCTTCGATAGGCAAACCCCAAAAATCTATGCCAGAATGATATCTTGTATTAAACTGCCAAACTCCAATTTTCGTAAAAATAATATCCCAAACGATGAAGAAAATCGCGGTGATTAAAATTGCCAAAAACACAGCTTTCCAACGTTTGATATACTTCATTCTGCTTTCGAAACTGTAAAGAAATGGAATAAAAAAAGAAGCAATATTTAAAATTAAATATAAAGACATCTTAAATTTTGAAATATTTAAAAGGCACGAACAGCATTCCAAAACATTCACCATCTTCTTTACCCAAATGTTTGTGATGTACTTTATGGCCTTTTCGAAGTGCCATCAAATATTTATTTTTAGTGTTTTTAAACAACTTAAATCGTTGATGTATCATCACATCATGAACAAGAAAATAACTCATTCCGTAAGCAAAAATCCCTAATCCTATGAAGAATCTATAATCAAAACTAGCATCAGCTCCAAAATAAAAAAGGAGTATGCTTGGAATAGCAAAAATTACAAAAAAGGCATCATTACGTTCGAATATATGCGCATATTTAGGCTGATGATGATCTTCGTGTAAATACCATAAGAATCCATGCATCACAAATTTATGCGTACACCAAGTGACGCATTCCATTAGTAAATAGGTGGACAAAAAAATTAAGAAGGATATCATTTTTTATTGAATTTTGTTAGGTTAATAATCACACAGCTGATTTACAATAAATTCAATTTGTAAGTTACAAAAGAATTCGCAAACAAACGAGCTTTACCATAATTAGAAACACGTATTCTTTCTGTACCAATTTTATGAGAAGGTGTTTTTTCTAACTTATTCAATAGTTTTTTATAATAAACATAAGCAGTATATACTCCAAACTTAGCTTCCAAGGGTAATTTTTTAATTCCCTGAAAAGCAATTTTAAAATCCTCTTCAATTTCTTTGATAATTCTAGTTTTAGCATTTTCATCAAAAGAATTCAAATTAACTCCTGGGAAATAGTTTCGATTAAGCACCAAATTATCATCTTTTAAATCTCTCAAAAAATTGACTTTCTGAAAAGCCGAACCTAATCGCATGGCTTCAAACTTCAATTCATTGTACTTTTGGTCATTTCCGTTTACAAAAACCTTCAAACACATTAATCCTACAACATCTGCAGAACCATAAATATAATCGTTATATTCCAATTTGCTATGATAATCCGATTTTATCAAATCCATTTTCATACTCTTCAAAAAGGATTGAATTAAATCATCTTCGATATTATATTTTTTAACTGTTTGCTGAAAAGAGTTCAAAATAGGATTTAAACTGATGCCAAATTTCTGAGCTTTGTAATACTCGTTTTCAAAATCATTTATCAAACTTTCTTTGTCGAAACCGTGAAATGAATCTACAATTTCATCCGCAAAACGCACAAAACCGTAAATGCTATAAATGGCACCACGAATACTTGGCGCAAGCATATATACTGCCATCGAAAATGAAGTACTATAACTTTTGGTCACTAATACACTACACTTGAATGATACTTCATCAAATATTTTTTTCATAGATTCTATTTATTTGAAAATTGCTTAATTATTAAATCAGAAACTATTTTTCCTGAAATTATTGAGGGTGGAACTCCAGGACCAGGAACGGTTAATTGTCCGGTAAAAAATAAATTTTTTACTTTTTTGCTAATAATCTTTGGCCTTAAAAAAGCGGTTTGAGTCAAAATATTAGCTAAACCATAGGCATTTCCTTTATATGAATTGTAATCTTTTACAAAATCATTAACACAGAAACTTTCTTTGAAAATGATGTTGTCAGTTATATTTTGATTGGTCAATTTTTCAAATCTTTTAATAATATTTTCGAAATAAATTTCTCGAATCGCATCCGAATCTTCAATTCCGGGGGGAATTGGAATCAGAAATATTCCAGCTTCTTTACCTTCAGGAGCAACAATAGAATCCGTTTTGCTTGGAAAACTGGCGTAGAATAATGGTTTTTCGGGCCATTTTGGGTTGTCATAAATATCCTTAGCGTGTACATCAAAATTAGTGTCAAAAAACAAAGTGTGATGGGATACATTTTCAATTTTTTTATCAAAAGCTACATAGAATAGCAGCGATGATGGAGCAAAAACTTTAGAATCCCAATACTTTTCAGAGTATCCTCGGTACTTATCCTCCAATAAAGTTTCGGTATGATGATAATCTGCTCCACTCAAAACAACATCGGATTCAATCGTAAGTCCATTTGAAATGACACTTTTTACAACGCCGTTTTCAACATTTATTCTCTCAACATTTTGATTGGTTTTAATTTTAACTCCTAGATCTGTTGCCAATGTCACCATTGCCTGCACCACTTCATACATCCCTCCCTTGGGATGCCAAGTCCCTAAACCAAAATCAGCATAATTCATAAAACTATAAAAGGAAGGCGTATTAGAAGGTTTGGCACCAAGAAACAAAACTGGAAATTCCATAATTTGTTGAAGCCTATTATTTTTGATTTTTTTCCTAACAGATGTCCGAATAGTGCTAAAAAATTGATTTACCTTTTTTATAGTAACTGGCGTAATCAATTCAGTTATAGAAATCCCAGGTCGATATACCAAATCCTTGATAGCAACATCATAGTTATGTTTAGCATTCTCTAAAAATGACTCTAAATGTTTGGCACTTCCTTTTTCTTCATTTTCAAATATAGTAAGAATTTCTGTTAAATTGTCTGGAATTTGAATCGAATCTAAGTCATCAAAATAAACTTCATAAGCAGGATTTAATTTTTCAAGTTTATAATAATCAGATGGTTTTTTCTCAAAATCTGCAAAAAATTTCTCAAAAACATCAGGCATCCAATACCAAGTTGGACCAATATCGAAAGTAAAACCGTCTTTGGTTAATTGCCTTGCTCGACCTCCGACGGTACCGTTTTTTTCAAGAATCGTAACATCAAAACCTTCCTTAGCTAAATAGCATGAAGCTGCTAAAGATGAAAAACCGGATCCTATTATTGTAATTTTTTTTTTCATTTGTTTAGCAAATATACAAAAAAATTAAACAAATATATCGTTTTAACGATATATTATAATTTAGATGCTAAATCGGTAATTGAATTAAATACAGATATTGATTGAGGAAGCTTAGTAGTGTCAATAAACTCAGTCATTCTACCAAGAAACCAAATTTGCGAATTAGCATCTAATATTTCAGAATTAATTTCTTTTAGGTAATCATCTATGTCATCTTTTTCTGGCTTAACAGTCATGTAAGATATATATACAATATTATCAAAATATTTTTTCATATCCTTCAAACTATCTATAGGAACACTTTCGCCAAGATAGATTGTTTTATATCCATTTAGCAAGATTTCGTAGTTCAAATACATCAATCCCAACTCGTGAATTTCATTTTCAGGAAGATATAAAACGAAAACTTTATCAGATCTTGTGGGTTCAAGAATTTGAACTTTTTCGGTATTAATGAGTAATTTTTGCTTGATTAAATATGAGATAAAATGCTCTTGTGCAGGAGAAATTGTGCCCGATTGCCATAGCAAACCTATTTCGCTCATTAACGGAATAATCACTTCATAAAAAACTTCACGAAATGTTTTTTCCGAAAGTAAATTATTATAAGTATTAAAAAATAAAGCTTGATCAAAGTTAATCATCGCCATCTTAAAAGCATTTAAGACATGATTATTTGAATTTTTATCAGATATTATTTCACGTACAACAAGGGCAATTTTATCCGAAGTCAATTCTGCGATTCTAGATATTTTATATCCATAGGAATTTAATAATACAACATTCAAAAGCTTTTGTAAACTGGCTAAATCATACGTTCTAATATTTGTTTCCGTTCGTATTGGGTCAAGAATATTGTATCTTTTTTCCCAAATTCGGATAGTATGTGCTTTGATTCCAGAAAGGTTTTCTAAGTCTTTTATACTAAAAACACTTTTGATATTGTTTATCATTTATTAAAATTTAATAAACAAATATATAACTTATTTATTAAACCATTAAAAAACATTAAAGAATTACGTTATCAAAATCGTTTAATTTATCCAAATGCAAAATTGTTTTAGTATTGTTATTGTTGCGGGAATACATTGGTTTGAATTTAGCACCATAAACAACCTCATCAAAAGTATAGGAAGTTCGAATGGAAACCGTATTACTAAACATGTCATCAAAAGTTTTTATATAAACGACTATTTCACCATCATTATTTTCAAATTCTTCTTTTGTAAATTGGTATAAAGGACTCTCTTCTGTAATAGGATGCACCAAAGTCCAGCTCAAGGTAAGCGCATTTATTTTATCAAACTCTAAGTCTAATGAGTAGAATTTATTACTCATTCTTTCATTTTCTTCAACACTAATTCCTAAAGTAATTTTAGCCTCAGCATCGAATAGATTCGTATTTTTAAAAGGAGTAATTCGAACCATCAATGCTGTTATATCACCATAAGGCGCAATAATTGCATTATGAGAAAATTTAATAAAAGCAACAGGCCTACTAAAACGCCCAAAGAATAAACCTGTGGCAATGGCAAAACTCAACAATCCAATTAATGCTTCTAAAGCCGAAACGGCACTTGCCGTAAAACCCGAAGGACTAATATGTCCATAGCCAACAGTAGTGAATGTTTGCGCACTAAAAAAATAAGTCTCTCCAAACTTTACCCAATCTGAACACGAAGAATCAATTCCATTTAAAAATTCGATTCCAATGGCAAAATAAATCAAAGCAAAAACAAAATTAATACAAACATAAAAAACCAAGAGAATGAACATAAATTTCCAAGCCGACATATCAATCAAAGTGTGATACCAACTGATACGATGCAAAATATTCATTCCCCGTTTTTCAACATTGGCTGTTCCATTTTTATTTACAAAACGACCTCCATAACTACTTGCATTTGTGCCAAATCCAGAATTTAAGTATGCATTTGCTTTTTTATTTATTCTTTTTAATAATGCCATTTGGTGCTATTTCGTTTATAGCAAACTTAATTAAAAAATTGTTCCCATTTTTCTTTCAAAGCAAATTATAATAATCCAATTAAAACTTTAAATTTGCACTTGATTGAAACAACTACTATCCATATCGCTCATTTTTCTCCTAACTTGGCAGACGATGTTCAATGCCGGGTTTATAGTTTATTGGAAAGTAAATCAAGCCTACATTACCCAAGCACATTGCGAAAACAAAGACAAACCTCAAATATGTTGCGATGGAAAATGCTACTTATACAAACAACTTAAAAAAGCTGAAGAAAAAGAAAACGAAAAAAACAGCCTTCCTAATTCCATTCCAAAATTAAAATCAGTTGACCATTTTGTTGCTCAAAACCACGATTGGAGGATTGGCTTCACTTCACTTCCGATTCAAAAACCCGAATTCATCAGCTATTCTTCCAATTTACTGATTGGATACGAAAATTCCCTTTTCAGACCACCCAAATTTATTTGAATTTTAAAAAACCTACTTAAATAGCTGTCAGTTTTACTGGTGGCTCATATTTATATTATTCAAATGAAATTCAAATGAAAAAAATAATAGTACTTATTGTTGTGACTTTTTATGTAACAACACAAACTTACAGTCAATGCGCCTGCTGTGTTGCCGCGGGAGCTAGCGCAACATCTAACGACTACAATAATGGCGCGCTTATTATGCCAAAAAGCCAATGGGTCATCGAAGGTTATGGAGATTATAGAACCATCCAAAATGGGAATGCTTTCCAAGATGATGAAAAACTGCTTAAAAACATGTTTGTTAGCTCTTTAGGAGTTCGCTACGGTCTCACCAACAAAATAACTATTTCGGCATTGATTCCGTATGTATTTCTTCATACAAACTATGGAAATGACAGTGGACTTGGTGATCTGGCACTTATAGGAACCTTTAATCTATACTCAAAAGACGAATTCAATTTTGCCGTGCAGACGGGTGTCAAACTTCCAACAGGAATACAGAAAAACTCGAACTTCGACAATACAACCGTGGTTGTGGGTTCGGGTTCTTATGATCCAATGCTGGGAATCGTATTTTCAAAAAATTGGGATAAAATGGCGCTTACCGGAAATGGATTTTATAAATATACAACCCTCGGTTTTAATCGAAATTATTACGGAAGCACGGCGACACAGAACTTGACAATATCGTACAAAATAAAATCGGGGGGACGTTTATTCGCTGCTTCTGACAAAGGAAAAAAAGTGATGTCCAATTTTGGTTGGAGTGTTTTTGGAGGTTATAATGGCGAATGGCATGACAAAGTAAAAGAAAACAATGTTGTGGATGAAAACTCGGGTTATTATCTTGGATTTGCCAATGTGGGAACCAATCTTTCCTATAAAAAATGGAACTTTCCTTTGACAGTTTCACTGCCGATAATCAATAATCTGAACGGAAGCCAAAATAAAGCAGGATATCGATTGCGCATCGGAATAATACGTTCATTATAAAAATAATCCTAATTTATATTATCATATAGCAATACCTAAAAGCCCCGTTGGGGCTTTTTCATTATATAAAAACTCAAGTTTATTAGTAAAATAAATAACTAATCTGCATTTTAAAGTCAATAATTATACCAGAACTAAATCTTTTTTTAGTTTTGAAGTTTCTCGATTAATATCTTCCCAATTGTATTTTCCAATATACCTGTATTTTATAACACCCTTTTCATCGAGAACAAGTAAAGTAATCCATTCATTATCGCACAATTCTCTTATAGACGCATGTTTCTCTAAAATACTATTGATTGCATCCGTTGGCGCTTCAATAATAACATTTAATCGCTGTGGTAAATGTTGGTAGGATGTTCCATCATGAATGGATTGTAAAGGCAATCCTATTCTCAAATCACCCGCTGATCCTTCCAATACACCAATTCCACCAGAGACATTGTGAAGCGTCTTATTACCGGCACCTAAATTATCATTGTCTGCGGTACTAGCAAAATATTGTAAGTTGATCCAACTCGTAACAACCATTGGCGCAGTCATAATGGATTCTAAGATCTTAAACCCTTCATCCGTTTGCCACTTGTATGAGTGTAGAAATGACTTGCCGCGGAAGTCCAAACCCGAGGTTCTGTAACGAGGAGCAATAATAAAGGAGTTGCAACCCGCAAGTCCCCATTCAGGTCGCACTTGAGACCAATCTTTACTTCGATTCAGCACAGCAGCGTTCACATCCTTCTTTTTAATGTTCATTCGGATCGCACGCTCTTCTCTTGCCGCTTTACTCGCGTTTTTAAAAGCGATTTTAATATTTTCTGCGAATGTAGTATGCGTGGATGGAATATTTCTTTCTCCGAGGATGGAAATCTCATCTGTAGTAGTATTATGCAGGCAAGCCACAAAATGAGTATCAGTCGGAATAACGACTCCTTTTTCGCCTAATCCTAAGCGAACAGCGGGATCATTTAAAATTTTCTCAGCTGTCATCGCATTAATTTCTCCTGAATGACCTCCACAAGCACCACAGTCCAATCCGGTTGCATGGGGATTGTTTACCGTCGTTGCACCATGACCTATAATCAGTACCAAAGGTGCCATTTGTTCTTTAAGTCCCATTGCCATGAGTGCTGATGCTCCCATATTGATTTTGTCCTTTAATGGAATTTCTGACACATCCACATCTCGACCTTTTTTAAGCAGTTTTTCCAATCCATCTGTATTCGGATCTTCTGTAGGACGCGTCCAACCGAATGAATCGCTAAGTAATTTTGGAAGATAAGATAATCCCAATGGACTCACAAATCCGAAAGAGACAATTGCTCCTTTTCTGAATAATTTCCAGTTTTTATCAAATTGATGTTTTTCGGTTCGCTTTTTCTCCGCCTTCAAAACATCTTGCTCGATTGCTAAGGTTTCTTTTACTATTGCTCCGGATGGTATTAAAACTGGACATTGATTTTTGCCTTGCTTATGCGCAATTGGAAAATATTTGATTGCAATGCCAAAGAACCCTGCAAAACCAATAGTTTCTATTTCTGAATCCTCTTTTTCCAAGTTTCTTCGGTACACTTCTGAACGCACATCGATGCAGAAAACAGCCTGAGCTTTAGGTCTTTTATTCGCTATTTCTTTCTCTTTATGATCCTTAAATTTCAAAACCAGTTGTCGCTGTAGCGCAAAATCGTAGGCATTTTGCAAAATTAATTTTGCATCCAAATGGGCATCGCTAGAACCACTTTCGTTCTGAAGTTGATATGTGGCTAAACTGTTTTTCCAAGTTGCTTCAATTCCTTTTTCTTTGAAACTCTCATACACACCTAATTCCCAAGCCAATAAGATACTTAAAAATGAAGGTAGATTTGACGATTTCCCTCCATACATAGTGTTATTCCAATCCTTTCCTGCGATAAAAGAAGACCACCCTACCAGTTTCAAAAGCAGTGTATGAAGATAAATTTCGTGACGTTCTTCAGGAACATTTAATTTATCAAGTACAAGACGTGCCGCTTCAAATGAAGCATCAGGCAATTGTTTAATGGTATTTCTAAATTTTTTAATTCCCACTAATTCTGTCGACAAATCAACTTTTGTTTCATTTTTCCACGAAACAAATAAATCTTCATTAGTGTTTGTTGTGTTCCATAAAGCTTGGCAATCATCAAAGTAAGCCGTTGCCCAGGATGAAACAAGGTCTACAAAAATCTGATTTATAGAACTGGATGATCCTTTCTCTATAATGTCAATCACCGTGTTGAACTTAAAGGACGTTTCGGGAGTACTGGATAACACCTGTACTCTTTTTATAAATTCGGCTAATTCAGTTGTATGAAATTCATTTTTATCCAATGCCTTTTGAATATCAATATCCATAATCAATTGCTGCTTCATTTGATCGAGATAAAATTCCAAAGGCATTGTCATATTAATATCCGATCTTTCTTTTAGTAATTGTGCAGCACTGTTGAAACTGAACTCCGAAAGTCCGAGATACGGATTCACCGCAACACTATTCTTTAAAGGCCAAGCTGGAGCGATTCGCTTGCAACTCTTTAAGATTATTTCGTTTAAATTTTGATTTTCCATAGGAAAGCGCTTTATATAAGTTGGGTTGCTATTCGTTTATGATGACTTTTAAATGCATTTGTAATTTGATTTTGTAATACGGTCTAAAATAAGATTCAAATAGAATCCATTTCGTACATGCACACCAAGTTTCAGGTAAAAAGTTCCTTTTTTTAATAAGGGTGATAGAAGATGAATTAACACCGTAATGAAAAACAATATTAACATTGTAGCAGAAAGAAACATCATTAATTCACTCGGCTTAGCTATTGGCGGAATTTGGGCACCAAGAGTATAGCGTATCAACTCTTCTAATCCAAAGAAAGACATCAGAACAAGCACCGTTGCTCCCATTATTTTAAATATTGATGAATAATAATTGTATGAGTCCACTGCGTTTACGACAAGGTTCAAAACTCCCAGAAACACCACCCCTCCTATTATTAATAGTTGGTATTCCGAACTGGTCGTTACTCCCCAAAAAGAAGCTATGAGAAAAAACAATGCGATTGAAATGGCAAATCCAATAATCATTCTTCCAACGCTTCCTTTTCTAGAATAGGCCGAGGCATCCTTTGTAATCGCTTTTTCGACCATGCTTCCTGAAGAAAGAAAAGAATGTGCCTTAAAGAAAGAGTGAGCAATCAAGTGAAGCAATGAAGTTGCATAAACCCCTAGCCCGCAAACCATCATCGAAAAGCCCATATGCGCAACACTCGAATAGGCCAATGATGTTTTAACATTGGGTTGCGTTGTGAATACAAGTGCTCCATATATTGCTGTTATTGATCCCAAAATGAATAAGAAAACCGGTGCGATCGATACCGTATCTAAAAGAAATGCAAAGCGAATCATCAGAAAAGGACCCGCATTTAACAATCCGGCATGCAGTAAAGCTGAAACCGGAGTTGGCGCTTCCATCACTTCGATTAACCAACCGTGGAAAGGAATTTGTGCTGATTTGAGTCCAGCCGTTAAAACCAAAAATACCGCAGCAACTTCAAGTGACATCGAAACCCCATTTAATTGAGTGTGCTTTAATTCCTCGAAGATGACACTCAAATTTCCAGAACCAATTTCAATATAGATTAAGCTGAGCGCAATTAGAAGCGAAAGGTCTCCTAATCGGGCTACAATAAATTTTTTCCTTGCCGCAATTCGCGCCTTTTTGCGATTAGGAAAAAACAGAATCAGTTTATTGAGTACTAAACTGGTAAAGATCCAGGAAATAAACAATCCAAATAGGTTTCCAGATAAAACAAGCAATTGAACTAAACCAATAGTTAAAGCCAATTCACTTATAAATTTTGCTTGATTTGGATCACCATCTAGGTAGTTATAACTGAATCTTAAAACAACAATTGCAATGATGGATATCATCGAAAACATAATTAAACCCAGCGCATCGATGCGTATTAAAAAGCCAAGATCATAGATTCCAATTAATTTACTTTCGACCATTCCGAAATTAAACAACCAAATAGCTCCAACAATAGAGATTATTGCAGCTAGTAATGGAATAATTCTAGTGAGATTGACAAGTAAATTCAAATTACAAAGTTTGTTGGGAACAACTCCAGCGAGCAAAAATGCTGCAATTGGAATAAGAAATAAAATGCAAAGGGCATTTTCCATAATAGTGTTCGTTTTAAATTCAAAGCAAAATAACGGATTATAATTCATTTGTTTTTAT
>CAIOTL010000053.1 GCA_903861155.1 uncultured Bacteroidota bacterium | reverse complement strand
CTACTATTTTTGAAATATCTTCAAAAATAGTAGCCAAACAATAAAAATTTTAATTTAAAGAAAATGAAAAAAATAATCACCCTTTTATCAATTGTCTTATTTACAATTAATGTTGGTGCACAACAAACAAAACCTGGAGCGAAAGAAAGTGCGAAAACAGAAGAAACGGCAAAATGCAAAATGAAAGATGCTAAAAAATGTTCCAAAGAAGATATGTCAAAATGCAAAAAAGACGCTAAAAAATGCTGTGCTAAAAAAGACTAATTTGCTTTTTTATAAAAACAAAAATGCATTGAAAATATCGAGGCATTTTATTTTTATTCAAGTCAAAATTATGCCAAAGCTCCTTTCAAACCTTCAAAATCAAGCAAGACTTGTTCGCCCGAAATCAAGTTCTTCAAGGAAAATTTACCGTCGCTCATTTCAGTTTCTCCCACGATAACCGCAAAAGGGATTCCGCGTTTATCGGCGTATTGAAGCTGTTTACCTATCTTAGAATTATCCGGATACAACTCTACTTTTATTCCAAAACTTCGCAATTGCATTATGGCTTTCATCGAATAAAAAGCTTCCTTTTCACCATAATTAGTAAACAAAGCTTTTGAAGTTGAAGTCACGGTTTTGGGAAATAAATTCAATTCTTCGATAACCAAGTAAATCCGATCCAAACCAAAGGAAATACCGACTCCGCTCACATTTGGCAAACCGAAAATCCCGGTCAAATCATCGTATCTTCCACCGCCACCGATAGAACTCATGGGAACTTGTTTGGGCGGAGCGACTTCAAAAATAGCACCTGTATAATAATTCAATCCACGAGCCAAGGTGACGTCTAAATCCAAAATTGATTTGTTCAAACCAAGGTTCTCCAAGTTGTCACAAATAAATCGCAACTCTTCGACGCCTTTCATTCCTTCTTCGGAAGCGGCTAATAACAAGGAAAGTTTGCTGATTTTCTCCGAAATGGTTCCAGTGAAATGGAATAAAGGCTGCACTTTTTCGATGGCAGATTCCGAAATTCCTTTTTCTACCATCTCCTTTTTCACGCCGTCCTCGCCTATTTTGTCTAGTTTGTCCAAGGCAACCGTAAAATCAATTAATTTGTCTTTGGCGCCAATGACTTCGGCAATTCCCGAAAGGATTTTTCTATTGTTGATTTTAATTGTCACGCCTTCCAAACCCAATTCGCTAAAAACCGAATCGTATAATTGCACCAATTCGACTTCCTGCCACAAGGATTTCGAACCCACAACATCGGCATCGCACTGAAAAAATTCCCTGAAACGTCCTTTCTGCGGACGGTCGGCACGCCAAACTGGTTGGATTTGATACCGCTTAAAAGGGAACTCAATTTCACTTTGATGTTGCACTACATAACGAGCAAAAGGCACGGTTAAATCATAACGGAGTGCTTTTTCTGATATACTTGAAGTCAGTTTATTACTTTCTTTATTTTTAAATAAAGTAACATCGGCTTTCGCTAAATAATCTCCTGAATTCAATATCTTAAAAATCAATCGATCGCCTTCTTCGCCATATTTCCCCATCAAGGTCTCTGAGTTTTCGAACGAAGGTGTTTCTATGGGTTGGAAACCAAATTTCTCAAAATTGCTTTTGATAATCGACATGATATAGTGTCGTTTTGCCACCTCGGCCGATGAAAAATCTCTTGTTCCTTTTGGTATGCTTGGTTTCTGGGCCATTTTTTTTAATTACGAATTACGAATTACAAATTTGAAATTCGTAATTCTCACTGCAAATATCTTGATTTTAAAATAAAAATCCCCTCTTCTAAAACAAACTTGTAACAAAAATTGTAATTTCGTGTCAAATAAGCACTATGTTTAAATTATTCCGTGAAAACGTCCGAATTGCGCTGGGTTCCATCAGAACTCAATTGTTGCGCACCATCCTGACGGTGTTGATTATCGCCATTGGCATTACGGCATTAGTAGGAATCCTTACGGTTGTTTCAGCCTTAGAAAATACCATTTCGACAAAATTTGCCTCAATGGGAGCCAATACATTCAACGTAAACCAATACGAAAATGTCGTTCGAAGCCACGGTGCAGAAGTACGAGAAGTCATAAATCCCATCATTTCCTATACCGAAGCAGTTGATTTCAAAAACAAATATAAGTTTCTTTTTGCCGAAACTTCAATTTCCTTTACTGCAACTTCTACCGCCGAAGTGAAATATGAAGCCACCAAAACCGATCCCGAAATTACCATTGTTGGTGTTGATGAACCATTTCTTACCAACTCAGGTTTGGAAACAAGTTCTGGACGAAACTTCACTCCTTTTGACATTCAAAACAACACTTATAATTGCATCGTAGGCTCGGATTTCACCAAAGGTTTACTCAAAGACGTGGAGCCAATTGACAAAATAATCTCCATTCGAGGAGCCAAATTTAAAGTGATTGGCGTCTTGAAAGAAAAGGGCTCCACCTTTGGCAATAGCCAGGATTTAAGGGTTCTAATTCCTATTCAAGTGGGACGATCCTTGTTTACAGCCCCTAATATAAATTACACTATAAGCATTATGGTTGCCAAAAAAGAAATGATGAATCTTGCTATTGACAATGCTATAAATACAATGCGAAAAGTTCGAAAATTGAGTCCCATAAAGGATAATGACTTTGCTATTGTACGAAGTGACGACCTCATTAACAGAATACTCAGTATTACAAAATATCTTGGAATGGCCGCTTGGCTCATCGGCATCATCACAATTCTCGGGTCATCCATCGCTTTGATGAATATTATGATTGTTTCGGTCACGGAACGCACTCGGGAAATTGGAGTTCGGAAAGCTCTTGGTGCCAAAAAAAGAACCATCGCTTTCCAGTTTTTTATTGAAACCCTACTTATTGGTCAAATGGGAGGATTTATTGGAATTATTTTCGGAATACTAATCGGTTTTACCATAGCAACTTCAATGAATTTTATATTTGTAATTCCTTGGGGAGCTATTATGGCGGCGTTTATAACAAGCTTTATTGTCGCCATCGTTTCCGGTTTATATCCGGCCATCAAAGCTGCAAAACTGGATCCAATTGAAGCGTTGCGTTACGAGTAGGCGGCAGATGGAAAAGATAGTTTCGAAAAATCTGAAATCTACAATCTGGAATTAAACCTCACATCGAATCATCCTGTCGTTTCCATAAATATCTTTCCGTAATTCGATGTTTTTAAAATTCATTCTATCGAGTAAATCAACCGTTTCTTTTCCCAAATACTGGTTGATTTCGAAGAATAATTGTCCGTTTTGGGACACGTTTTTTTGTGCCAATTCAGCGATTTTTCTATAAAAAATAAGCGCATCATTATCTTCTACAAAAAGTGCCATATGCGGTTCATTGTCCAAAACATTTTTCTTGATTTCCCGTTTTTCCAACTCCCGAACGTAAGGCGGATTCGAAACAATGACGTCGAATTGCTTTTGTAAATCTTCTGTCTCCAAAATATTTTTTTGAAGAAAAGCAACTTTTACGTTGTTGATTTCAGCATTTTTTTGGGCTGTAGCCAAAGCTTTTTCCGAAACATCAATCGCAAAAACTTCTGAATCTAGAATGTTTTTCGCCAAAGAAATCGCGATGCAACCACTGCCTGTTCCTATATCGATAATTTTCAAATTTTGCCTTTTGCCTTTTGCCTTTTGGCTACTTATAATCCATTCGACCAATTCCTCGGTTTCAGGTCTTGGAATCAAAACCGAAGGATTTACCTCGAAATCCAAACCATAAAAACTGGTTTTTCCTAATAGGTATTGAATAGGAATTTCTTTTTTGAGTTGTTCTAAAATCGAATTCCAAACCAGAATTTCTTCATTAGAAAAAGTCAAATCAGGATTCAAAGCCAAATTAATTCTCTTCATTTGAAGCTTCTCTTCCAGTATCAAATAGAAAAAACTCTCCACCTCACCAGAATCATAAATTGGTGTAAGTTTTTGAATGAATTGGGTTCTATAATCCTTTATTTTCATTCTATATATTTTGAATTTGAAGTCTAATTTTATCTTCTATGATTTTTTTCATTTTGAAAAGTTGTTTAGATTCTTCAGCGGTTTCATTATATATCTTTTTACCAGATTCAGATAAAGCAAATTTATTTCCACCTGTCAAAATCAATTTTTTTCTTTTAAGCCATAAAATGGAAGTTTCCATTTCTTTTAGTGTTGGCACAGAATGGTTTATTCCGTCAGCAATTTCTGAAATTTCAGCATAATCAACTGATTCTTCTTTTGACGCAATTGCCAAAGCCAAAAAAATCCACGATATTGTTTCCCTGCTTCTCATAAATTACTAAAAATTAAACATATTAAACCACTAAATCCTTCAACATCCAAACCGGACAAGAAACGTGACCCGTGCTTCCCATTGGCGAACAAATATAATCGAAACCTACTTTTTTATAGAGTTTCTGGGCGTCGTGCATAAAAGGCATAGTTTCGAGATAACATTTTTCGAAACCAAAATCCTTGGCCGCTTGCAAACATATTTCCATCATTTGGCTCCCAATTCCTAAACCTCGGGTTTCGGGCAGAAAATACATTTTTTGCAATTCGCAAATAGTTTCGGCTTCATTTTCGAGTGGCGCCACTCCGGCTCCACCAGTAATTTTGCCATTGTTCTCGACCACAAAATAGACGGATTTTGGTTTGTTGTATTCCTCAAACATCGAATCCAAATACGGATCAGCATACGCAGTTCCTACTTTTGGAATATTCAATTCATCAAAAACAGCTCTTATTAATTGTGCAACCAATTGATTATCCTTCTTTTCTATTTTTCTGATGATCCAATTTTCCATTTTAAAAATACATATTTATTGTACAAAAATAGATATTGTTTATTGTAATTTTCCAAAGATTCAGAACTAAATCGTAAACCCAAAAATCACTACTTTTGTACCTGTGAAAACAGATGAAAAATATATGCGCCGTTGTATCGAATTGGCAAAAAATGGTTTGGGAACTACATATCCTAATCCGTTAGTTGGCAGCGTAATTGTTTATGACGGCAAAATCATAGGCGAAGGCTGGCATAAGAAATCTGGTGAACCACACGCCGAAGTTAACGCTTTGAATTCGGTAAAAAACAAGTCTTTGTTAAGTAAATCAACTATTTACGTGAGTTTGGAACCGTGCAGTCATTTCGGAAAAACGCCTCCTTGCAGCGATTTGATTATCGAAAACGAGATTCCAAATGTGGTTATTGGAACTGTAGATCCTAACCTAAAAGTAGCCGGAAACGGAATTAAAAAATTAATTGAAGCTGGCGCAAAAGTAACTATTGGTGTTCTTGAAGCTGAATGTAAAGAATTAAACAAACGCTTTTTTACATTCCACGAAAAGAGAAGACCCTTTGTCATTTTGAAATGGGCCGAAAGTTTGGATGGCTTTATTGCTCCTTTGGAGATTCTTCGCAATGGACAAAAGCCAGTTTGGATAACCAATGAATTTTCACGGCAGTTGGTTCATAAATGGCGGAGTGAAGAACAATCAATTCTTGTGGGTACACAAACCGTTATTGATGATAATCCGAAATTAGATGTGAGAGATTGGACCGGAAACAATCCAATCAGAATAGTTTTAGACGCGAATAACCGTATTCCAAAAGACAGTCATGTATTTGACAATCAAGTAAAAACGATCATTTTTTCGAAATCAATTTCGCCAAATAATGAAGAAAATACTATCTTTGAAGGGATAGATTTTGAACAGAATTTGGCGCAGCAAATTTTACATACTTTGCATAAACTCCAAATTCAATCGGTGATTATTGAAGGTGGAAGACAAACTTTGCAGACTTTTATTGACGAAAACCTTTGGGATGAAGTGCGATTATTTATTGGAAATAAACCATTTAATTTGGGAATCAAAGCACCAATTATCACTTTTAAAAACATTGAAAAACATTCGATTGACAACGACAAACTCATAATATCAAGAAACCATGATTAATACCATCATTTTTGATTTTGGCGATATATTTATCAATTTAGATAAACAAGCAACAGTTAATGCATTGAAAAAATTGGGATTATCTGAATGGAATGAAGATTTAAACCAATTGAATATGCAATTTGAAACTGGGAAAATCTCTCGCGAAAATTTTTTACTTGGTTTTCAAAAACATATTCCGAATGCTTCCATCGACCAAATTCTAAGTGCTTGGAACGCCATTCTTCTTGACTTCCCTCTGTATAGATTGGAATTTCTTCAGAAAATTTCGAAAAAATACCGCTTGTTTTTGTTGAGTAATACAGATTCTATTCATATTGATACTTTCGAGCAAGAAAATGGAGTTTCTTTTTACAGTGATTTTTACCAATGTTTTGAAAGGGTCTATTTTTCATATGAAATAGGAATGAGAAAACCCGATCCTGAAGTTTTTAATTATCTAATAAAAAAATACGATTTGTCTGAAAAACGAACTTTATTTGTTGATGACAAAAAAGAAAATACCGATGCGGCACATTTACTAGGGTTAAATGTTTGGAATTTGCAGGTTGGCGAGGAAGACGTAATCGATATTTTTGACAAAAAAATACTTTAAAATCAATCTTTTGGAATTTAAAGATACCTACAAAACCATCGCATTTTCTTCACCAGCAGTTTTATTTAAAGAAAAAAACAGCAAATTTTTCGGATATGCATTTCCCATTCAATCCGAAACAGAAGTAAAACCCATAATTGATGCTCTACGCAAACAACATCCCAATGCAAGGCATTATTGTTATGCGTATCAAATTGGCACAGACACAATTGTTTATAGGGTCAATGATGATGGCGAACCAAGCAATAGTGCAGGGATGCCCATTTATGGACAAATTCAATCTTTTGCTGTTACAAACGTTTTGCTAGTTGTTGTGAGAATTTTTGGCGGCACAAAATTGGGTGTCGGCGGATTGATTTCGGCTTATAAAACTTCTGCACAAATAACACTCGAAAGTTCTGAAATAATTCAAAAAACAATAGACATTCATTATATCATTTCGTTCGACTATAAAAACATTAACAAAATAATGCGTGTAATTAAAGAAAAAAATATTGAAATAGTAAGTCAAAAAATGGAAATAAGTTGTGAAATTCAAATTATTATTCGAAAAAAAAATGCAGAAATGATATTCAACATTTTTAATTCGATGTTCGAAATCAAAATAAAAAGGCTATAAAAAACGCAAAAAAAAACACTTTTGTTACTATTTAACGGATAAAAATTGTTCTTAATCGGATTTAGATAAAACATCCAAAATATATTGTGGAGGACTAATTGGTCTTCCGGTTTTCATATCCACAAACACCAAGATGGAGCTGCCCGTTGTTAACAACTCGCCTTCTTCGTTACGCAGTTCATAGTCAAATTCAATCTTAATAGATGTCTTGTTTTTTACAATGGTTTTTAGCGTGAGTAACTCGTCATAATGAGCAGGTTTTTTATAATTTATAGTTAAGGAAACTACTGGAAGCATTATTCCGTTTTCCTCCATCCATTTATAAGATATTCCTTTATTTCTGAGCCATTCAACTCTTCCAACTTCGAAATATTGAGCATAATTTCCGTGATAAACTACACGCATTTGATCCGTTTCTGAGTAGCGAACCCTAATTTGAGTTTGATGATATTCCATTAATTATTGATTATAAAATTAAAATTTTAATAAGTTCCATACAACAATATTTTATAAAATTTGTTTGCTAATTATTTTTTTTTAGACAAATTTATTCACATATTTGTTATCCCAAAAAAGAATGACAATTCAACCTTTTTTTTATTAGATATCATTACCAAACCAAAATAATTTAACCAAATTTATGAACAAGACTGCTCAATCAGTATGGGAAAACTGTTTGTCTTTTATAAAAGACAACATTCAAGATCAAGCCTACAAAACTTGGTTTGAACCAATCAAATCAGTTGAACTTACCGATAATGCATTATACATTCAAGTTCCTAGCAAATTTTTCTACGAATGGTTAGAAGAACACTATGTTAAATTATTGAAAGTAGCACTAACCAAAGAACTTGGAAAAAATGCAAAGTTACTCTATAAAATTAAAATGGAAAACACTTATGGCAATAAACAACCGTTCACGGAACAATTGCCCAGTGCCAATCGAGTACCCATGAAACCACAAGATGTTGATGCTCCTTTTAAAAACCTAAACCCGGAATTAAGAAATCCTTTTGTAATTCCTGGTATTCGAAATTTAAAAATCGAATCGCAACTCAACGCAAATTATAGTTTCGACAATTTTCTAGAAGGCGACTCTAATAGATTAGCGCGTTCGGCTGGTATGGCCGTGGCAAATAAACCTGGTGGCACATCATTTAATCCATTATTAATTTTTGGGGGGGTTGGTTTAGGCAAGACACATTTGGCTCACGCAATTGGGGTTGAAATCAAAGATAAATATCCCGAAAAAACAGTTTTATATATTTCGGCAGAAATTTTTACTCAACAATATATCGACTCGGTAAAGAAAAATAACAGAAATGATTTCATCCATTTTTACCAGCTTATCGATGTATTGATCATTGACGACGTTCAATTTCTTTCTGGCAAATCAGGAACTCAAGACGTATTTTTCCATATTTTCAACTATTTGCACCAAAACGGAAAACAGGTAATCCTGACTTCAGACAAGGCACCGGTTGATATGCAAGACATTGAACAACGATTGTTGTCCCGTTTCAAATGGGGATTGTCGGCAGAATTGCACCAACCTGATTATGAAACCAGAATTTCTATCCTGAAAAACATTTTGTATCGTGATGGCGTAGAAATTCCTGAAGAAATCATTGAATATGTGGCTCGAAATATCAAATCGAATGTTCGAGAACTCGAAGGCGCGATTATTTCCTTGATTGCCCAATCTTCTTTCAACAAAAAAGAAATCAATTTGGAACTCGCAAAAAATGTTGTCGAAAAATTTGTAAAAAATGTCAAAAGAGAAATTTCTATCGATTACATTCAAAAAATTGTTTCTGATTATTTTCAATTGGATTTAGAAACACTTCAATCGAAAACAAGAAAAAGACACATCGTTCAAGCGAGACAATTGGCAATGTTTTTCGCCAAGAAATTCACCAAAGCTTCATTGGCAAATATCGGTTCCCAAATAGGCGATCGTGATCATGCGACCGTATTACACGCCTGTAAAACAGTTGACAATTTAGTTGCTACCGACAAACAATTCAAGAAGTTTGTTGAAGACATCAATAAAAAATTAACGCTTTAACGCATCATGCCCGTAAAGATTTTAATGGTTTGCCTAGGCAATATTTGCCGATCACCGCTAGCCGAAGGGATATTGGCGTCAAAACTTCCAAAAAACAAATTCAAGGTAGATTCCGCCGGAACGGGTTCTTGGCACATTGGCCATCCACCTGATGAACGCTCCATTGCCATTGCAAAAAAAAACAAACTGGATATTTCTCGACAAAAAGGAAGACAATTCGCCAAAAGCGATTTTGATGCTTTTGATTATATCTATGTGATGGATAATTCCAATTATTGGGATGTCATTCAGCTAGTGGAAAATCAAGAACAAACACAAAAAGTGCAACTCATTTTGAACGAATTATTTCCCAATGAAAATGTCGATGTCCCTGATCCTTATTTTGGATTGCCAAACGGATTTGATTCTGTCTACAAAATGCTCGATGAAGCTTGCGAAATAATTGCAGAGAAACTTATCAAAAAACACTGTTAAATCATTTATTTTCCACCGATTAAATTGTAATAATTTTAAAAACTTACTACATTTGACTTAGCAAGAATAAAAAAACATCAATGAAACCAACCACTTTTCCAGGAAAACTATATTTAATTCCAACAACGTTGGGAGAAGTCGATCCAATGGATGTTTTACCGCAAACAGTGAAAAGAGCTATTGATTTCATAGAGGATTACATTGTGGAGAATGAAAAAACGGCTCGGAAATTCATAAAAAGTATTTATCCTGAAAAAGTACAAGCTACGCTGCGATTAAATTCTTTAAATAAACATACCGAAGTCTCTGAGCATTCCAAAATGATTCAGCTTTGTTTAGAAGGTAAAAATGTTGGATTAATGAGTGAAGCCGGTTGCCCCGGAGTTGCTGATCCTGGTGCTGTAATCGTGAAATTAGCACACGAAAAAGGCATTCAAGTGGTGCCTTTAGTTGGTCCATCTTCCATTTTACTGGCGATTATGGCGTCCGGAATGAACGGACAAAGCTTTGCCTTTAATGGTTATATTCCCATCGAAAAGTCTGAAAAAAGAACGGCTATAAAAAATTTGGAAAAATTATCCCAAGACAAAAACCAATCCCAGATTTTCATCGAAACTCCTTTCAGAAACAACAAAATGCTCGAGGATATTTTGCAAGCACTTCATCCATCGACTTATCTTTGCATTGCTTCGGACATCACCTTGCCCACAGAATACATCAAAACGCTGAGAGCCGCTGACTGGAAAAGAACAAAGGTAGATTTACACAATCGCCCTACTATTTTTATTATCCATAAAATGTAAATCAGAACAATAACCACTCCTATATTTTCTAATCTCCCAGAAAAAATAACGTCTATTCCTATTAAAAATACACAATAAACTTCATTTTTTTTAACAGAAAAAACATAAATATTTAACGAATAGAGGTTAAGAATTAACTAACTTTACTCAAGAAATAAATCTCTTTTTAAGAGCCAATCCAAAGTTAAAAAAAATATTTTTCACACAAACAATTGATTTACATTAAATTGAAATAAAAAAATAATAAGCCCTGAATATATTTGCTGATTAAAATTATAGAATCTCATTATTAATTTAAAAATCAAATATCATGAAATCATTTATTATTGTTTTGTTGTTTTTAGGTTTTGCTACTTCCTCATATTCTCAAAAGAAACAATCGAAAGAGAAAGAAGAAAGTAGTATGGAAATGATAAATTTACCTGAAATTGTTATCAAGAGAGCCGGAGCAGATTTTTCTGTATACATCCCGGACAAAAGCCCCGATAATAGCGTAAAAAGGCTTGAAGAAAAATTTATCGCCTATGACCTTGGAAAGGACTATGAGGGAACTGAAGAATATTTGTTGACTATGCAAGTTAAAAAAGGAACTTTGGCCGCAACTTATGATGAAAAAGGAAAATTAATTCGTGTCGTCGAAAATTACAAAAATATAAGACTTCCCAGTAGAGTAATTTTCTCAATTTACAAAGCTTTTCCGGAATGGACAATTGTGAACGATAAATTTCTTTATACTCAAGAAGAAGCTGATATTATTAAAAAACAATATAATATTAAAATCAAAAAAGGGAAAGAGGTTCGCAAATTAGTCGTTCACCCAGACGGTGAAATTGTGAAGGGACTTAATAAATAAAAGGCTAAATCAATAAAAAGGCTTTCTAAAATTATTCAGAAAGCCTTTTTATCGTTATTATTAGAACTAATTCTAATGCACATTTGCATTAATATCGGCAACTATAAATGAAGTGTCAAAACCTCCAAACGACTTCAAATAACTTCCTATCGAAGTCCCATAAGCATCCCTAAAATATCTTTTCCCATTACTCTTAAAATATCTTTTTACTGTACCTACTCCGCCTAAATGTGCCGCAGCCAATATTCCAGATTCCGTAATCTTGATTCCGTTCATTATTGTACCGTCATATTTCTCGATTACATCTTTTAGTTCCCATTTATTTTTGGCCAAAAGAGCAACGAAGGCTTTTTCTTGTATTTTTGGACTATTCAAAAATAAGGTGCTATCGTAAATACCAACAGATTTCATTGTCTCAATACCAAACTGGTATTTACCCATATAACCCAGTGAATTAATTTTTTTGTATTTTCCTTCAGATTCCATCAAGGCAATTGCTTCCTTGTAGCCAATAAAAAATTTCCCAGTAAATGGTATGTTGAAATCAGTATAATCATTTTGTTTTTGGGATGGAAATAAGTAGGGAACTCCATCAGTTTTATTGGTAAGAAACCAATGGTTGGAATCTAAATCGAAAGGTTTAAAACCTGAGCTTAAAAAAGCAATAATAATAGTCAAACTTGTATAAAAAGACCATTTCTTTATCATAAATTGTTTTTCTTCAAAACGCTGTCCCGTTAAGAAATTTCTACGTGCAAATATACAACAAAAAATATAAAGCTGAAAATCAAGTTATTAAACACAACTAAAAAACCAAAGCTTGAAATTGAAATCGGCTGTGAGCCTAGTATTCAAACGTTAGCGTAAAAATTATATGTTTTTTAAAATCGAAAAAAAACATCTTAAAAAGAGGGTTTTTGACACCTATTTTTATGGTATTCATAGAAAAAAATCAAGCAAAAACGTCTACTATTTTCGATTTTGGAGTCAAAAGAGAGGTAAATTCCCAATATTTTATTCAAATAATTACTTCATTTTCAAAATTCAATAATTACAAAGAAAGATTCATTGAAACTTTGCGTAAAAACGGGATGAATAATTAATAGATCAAATGATGGCTATTATATATTAAAAGTTATCTTTTCACCCCTTGTTTACTAATCCATTCCGAATATTTTTTGGCATTTTTTGTATGCTCTTCAAACGTAGCTGCAAATTCGTGATAACCAAAATGTGTTACACTCGCACAAAAATAAATATAGTTGTTTTTTTCAGGATTAAGTACGGCGTCAAGTGCAGTAATATCAGGCATTGCAACCGGTCCCGGCGGAAGTCCTAAATTAACATAGGTATTATAAGGTGATTTAATGAGCAAGTCTTTATAAAAAACTCTTATGATGATTTGGTCAAAATCATTCGAATTCTTCTTAATTGCATAAATCACTGTTGGATCTGCCTGAAGTGGCATTTGCAATCTCATACGGTTTAAATAGGCACCTGCAATTCGAGGACGTTCGTCTTTTTTAACAGATTCTTTGTGCACAATCGAAGCTAGAATAGTTGCTTCAATTGGCGTTAATCCTTGTTTTGCTGCTTTTGCAATTCGATCTTTATTCCAAAAATTGCGATATTCTTTAATCATTTTATCACGAAATTTCTCGGCAGAGGTATTCCAATAAATTTCATACGAATTAGGAATAAACAATGTCAGAATATTTTCTTTGTTGAAACCATTTTCTTTTAGAAAAATGGAATCTTTAAACGATTTCATAAGCGACAAACTATCGGCTTCAATTTGCGTCGCCACTCTACCAGCAAGATTTTCAATTCGCTCTTGATTATTGAATGCCAAGTTTACAGGAACATTAGAACGCAGGGATTTTACCAAATCATAACTATTCATTCCTTTGGTGAATAAAAAACGTCCCGGTTTAACATTATCAGGATAGCTTCTTTTTTCTGCAACCAAATCAAAACGATCCATATTGGCGACAAAAGGCTCTATTATTTTCTTCACTTCATCGTAACTAGATCCTGTAGGCACATAAACATATAATTCCTTTTGAGAAAACTTTGTATTATCCGAAAATATTTGTCGTGCCAAAATAAATCCGTAAATCAATAATGCCGATATTAAAACGACAGATCCTATGGTTATAATTTTCTTTAAATTCAAAACTATTATTTTTTAAAATTGATTTATAATTAATTGAAAAATGGCTTCGTCTTTATAAACTCCGTTTACCAAATTCCAGTCTTTTTTGGTTCCTAT
>CAIOTL010000052.1 GCA_903861155.1 uncultured Bacteroidota bacterium | reverse complement strand
TTTGATTTTACTTATAAGTCTTGTGTTTGCTTCTATAGGTATCATGCCAGCGAGTTTTGACAAGATTATTATGTACTATTTTATATTTATGATTGTTGATATTATTGGTGCGGCTGTAGCTTTTTATTTCGAAAAAGAAGATTATAAAAAACTAGTTTGGTTAATCCCTCAAAAACTAATTTACAGACAATTGATGTATTATATTTTGATAAAATCTTTTAGAAAAGCTATCAAAGGAGAATTACAAGGTTGGGGAATCCTCAACAGAACTGGAAATGTACAGGAATTGGAAAATAAAGAAAAATAAGAACATGCTTTATTCAAAAATAGAAGGTTCAGGTAAACCCCTATTAATTCTTCATGGATTTTTAGGGATGTCAGACAATTGGAAAACCATGGGAACACAATTTGCAACCCATGGTTTCGAAGTACATTTATTGGATTTACGAAACCATGGTCGCAGTTTTCATTCTCCAGAGTTTAGTTATGAATTAATGGTTCAGGATGTATTAGACTATTGTGAAGCTAATAATTTAGAAAAAGTAACTATTCTTGGACATTCGATGGGTGGAAAAACAGCAATGCTTTTCGCCACAACTTATCCTGAAAGGATCGAGAAATTGATAGTAGCAGATATTGGACCCAAATTTTATCCGCAGCATCATCAAGCGATTTTCGAAGGATTGAATGCGGTTGATTTTTCATTAAAGCCAAGCCGAAACGAAGTAGAAGAAATCCTTTTGCAACATATAACCGATTTTGGAACGAGACAATTCTTAATGAAAAGCCTCTATTGGCTTGAGCCGGGACAATTAGCTTTTCGATTTAATTTAGAGGTATTCAACTCAAAAATGGATGAAATAGGAAAGTCACTTCCAGATAATGCTGTTTTTGTAAAACCAACACTATTTATTCGTGGCGGAAATTCGAATTACATTCTTGATGAAGATTTCGAAAATATAAGACTACATTTTCCGGATTCAGAAATCGAAACTATTCCAAATGTTGGACATTGGCTTCATGCCGAAAACCCAAAACTTTTTTTTGACATAACAAGTTCTTTTTTAGAATAATCACTTTTTTACAAAAAGAAAACCCAATAATTACATCATAAAAAAAACGCCACTTAATTTTTATTTTAAGTGGCGTTTGTAATTAAACTAAAGTTTATTTATTCGCTTTGAAACGTTTGTCTGGCGTACCGTCTTTTTTCAAAACAGTTTTTGATGCTTCAGCTTTTTTATATCGTTTATCTGGTGTACCGTCTTTTTTCAAGACCGTTTTTGTTTCTGTCTTTTTTACCTCAGTCGTTTTACCGTCTTTTTTCACCTCTTTGGTAACTTTTTCGGTTTTCTTTACTGTTTTTTCGGTCGCTTGTTGAGCGGAACTTGTCATCGCAAATCCTAAAAGAGCAATTACTGCTAAAAATACTTTTTTCATTTTTATACTTTTTTAAAGATTATATAGCTAATGTATAAAAAAAGCTCTTAGAGTTTTTTAAAATTAAGTTAAATTTAAAATATAAAAAGTTACTTTTTTTATCCTAACTCATTTAAATACTGCATCATTCCGATTCGGTTTACTCTTAAGAAATCAAATACAATTGCTGCAAACTCTTAAGCTCATAAAGAAAAAAATGTATTTAAACATATTAAAATATCCCAAAACAATTTCCTTAATTTTCAAATTTGTGCCTTTGCGACAGAAATCAGCTTAGTGTTTGTACTACAGAATGGTTACTAATAATGAAGTGTTTTAAAAAAAATATTTTACTTTTGAAATAAAAAAACATGAAACTACTTATCAGAATTCTAATTACATCCGGTTTAGTGATGTTGATTTCTCACTTTATGCCAAGTGTAAGCGTGGCTAATTTTAAAACCGCTTTGATAGTTGCAGTTGTTTTAGGATTACTTAATGTTTTTATAAAGCCCATATTGGTTGTATTAACATTTCCGGTTACAATCCTTACATTAGGATTATTTCTATTTGTCATCAATGCCATCATTATTTTATTATGTTCAAATATTGTAGGTGGATTTAGGGTAGATTCATTTTGGACTGCGTTGATTTTCAGTGTAATTCTTTCTGTTTGCCAGTCTATTGTGTATAAAATTGTAGGTGAGGAAAAATAATAACTCCTACTAATTCGAACTAAATAATAGGCTTGAATTCAATACGTTAAAAACTTGTTTGGGTTGTAAAAATTTTATAATTTTGCAACCCAATTTTATTACGTAAATTAAAGACAGAAATGGATATTAAAAGAGTAGCATTAGACGCAGTAAACGAGACAATTGTAATGACAGTAGTTCACATGGATTACAAAGGTCAAGTTGCAAAAAGAATAAATGAAAAAATGCCTTTGGCAACCGTTAAAGGTTTTAGAAAAGGAGCTGTGCCAAAAGACCTTGTTGAAAAACAATATGGTAAAGCTATCAAACAAGAAGAAGTTCAAAAAGTAGTAGATTTAGCTTTGGAGCGTTTTGTGCAATCCGAAAGATTAAACCTTCTTGGAACACCTCTTGCTAAAGTGAACGAAAACTTTTCTTGGGATAATGAAGAATTAGTTTTTGAATATGAAATAGGTTTGGTTCCAAGTTTTGAGCTAGATCTTGAAGCAAAAAACAATATTATTAAATATGTAGTTACTGCCGATGATAAATTAATTGAAGGTCAAGTATCTCGTATCCAAAAACAATTTGGAAAAGCAGTTCCTCAAGAAGTTGTTGAAGATGGTTTTGATATTTCTGGAGTTTTTACAAACGAAGAAAAAGGAATTGCTAACCCAACAACTATTTCTTTAGATATTTTCAAAGACAAAGCTACTGTTGACAAATTCATCGGGAAAAAGGTAGGTGACATTGTAACGGTTAATACAAAAGGTTTATTCGAGGACGATCATCAACTAATGGATGTTATGAAAGTAGCTCATGATGATGTTCACGGATTAGAAGTTGATGTTGATTTTACAATTGACGGAATCAATTCAACTGAATTGGCAGAATTAAACCAAGAATTATTCGACAAACTTTTTGGACCTGGAAACATAGCTTCTCTTGAAGACTTGAAAGGTAAAATTAAAGAAGACGCCGAAACTCAATTCGCTCAACAAGCAGACCAAAAATTATTAGGTGATGTAACTGAGTTTTTAATCGAAAACACAAAATTTGATTTGCCAGCTGAATTTCTTAAAAAATGGTTGCAAACTGTTGGCGAAAAACAACTTTCTCCTGAAGAAGCTGAAGTTGAATATGCAAGATCTGAAAAAGGATTGCGTTTTCAATTAATCGAAGGAAGAGCAATGTCGCAAAGCGATATTAAAATCACTTTCGAAGATTTGAAAGCTTTTACCACAAAATCAATCCGTCAGCAAATGGCACAATTCGGACAAACAAATCCTTCTGACGAAGAAGTTCAAGGAATTGTAGCGAGAGTTTTGGCAAATCAAGACGAAGTAAAAAGACTTTCTGACCAAGTTGTTGCTGAAAAATTATTGGAAGTCTTCAAAGAAAAAGCAAATCCAACAACAAAAGAAGTTACATACGAAGAATTTATTGCAGCCTCTTACGGTGAATAATTTCTAAAAAAATAAGTATATTTGAGCGTCAAAAGAATATTTTTTTGACGCTCTTTTTTATTAGAAGCCAATCCAGCTTTCCGTTGCAAGTTTTTTCGTTTCAAAACATTTTTGCAAGTCACAAAAAGAGCTTTCTTTGGTCGCTTTTTTGTAACAGCAAAAATTGGTTTTCAATTTCAAAAAGCTTCACACTATATCTGGGCTAAAAAATAAGACATATTGACATCATTTATAAAGAGGTACGACCTTTGATAAAATGAATACAATCAATTAACGTAAAACTTAGAACAAATAAATATGAACTACGGCGTAGAATTTAAAAAATTTGCTACAAAACACCACGGTGTAAACGCAATGTATTATGACAAAATTGTAAGCGCAATGACGCCTACAAATATGACCCCTTATATCATCGAAGAACGTCAACTGAATATATCTCAATTAGATGTTTTTTCGAGATTAATGATGGATAGAATTATTTTCCTTGGAACAGGAATTGATGACCAAATTGCAAATATAGTTCAGGCACAATTACTTTTTCTTGAAAGCGCCGATGCTTCAAAAGACATTCAAATTTACTTGAATTCACCAGGAGGAAGCGTTTATGCAGGATTAGGAATTTATGACACGATGCAATATATCAAACCTGACGTAGCAACTATTTGCACTGGAATGGCAGCTTCTATGGGTGCAGTTCTTTTATGTGCTGGAGCAACAGGAAAACGTTCGGCATTACCGCATTCAAGAGTTATGATTCACCAACCATCAGGCGGATCACAAGGTGTTGCAACGGATATGGAAATCAATTTACGTGAAATGTTGAAATTAAAAGACGAATTGTACCAAATCATTTCTCAACATACCGGGCAAACTTTCGATAAAGTTCACAAAGATAGCGAGCGCGATTATTGGATGATTGCTGATGAAGCAAAAGAATACGGAATGATTGATGAAGTGTTGAGAAGATAAAAAAAAGGTTAAAAGTTTATGAGTTTAGAAGTTTAGTTTTTTATGGCTATACCTAAACTCATAAACTTCTAAACTCATAACCTAGAAAAATGGCAAAACCAAAATTAGAATGTTCATTCTGTGGAAGAAAAAAACCGGAAACCAATTTATTGATTGCCGGAATTGATGCACACATTTGTGATAAATGTATCGAACAGGCACACGGAATTGTTCTCGAAGAAATAAAATCAAGCGGTAAGACAAGCTTGCCAGCAGATTTGATTTTAAAGAAACCAAAAGAAATCAGAGCTTTTCTAGACCAATATGTAATTGGTCAAGATCAGACTAAAAAAGTAATGGCTGTTGCGGTTTACAATCACTACAAACGTTTAATGCAACAAGAATTGCATGACGATGTAGAGATCGAAAAAAGTAATATCATCATGGTGGGTCAAACCGGAACCGGAAAAACTTTGGTTGCCAAAACTATCGCCAGAATGCTAGACGTTCCTTTGGCGATTGTAGATGCGACTGTTTTGACCGAAGCGGGTTATGTAGGAGAAGATGTCGAAAGTATTTTGACGCGTCTTTTGCAAGCTGCCGATTATGATGTGGCTAAAGCCGAAAGAGGAATCGTTTTTATTGACGAAATTGACAAAATTGCCCGTAAAAGTGATAATCCATCCATCACTCGTGATGTTTCGGGAGAAGGCGTACAGCAGGCACTTTTGAAATTGTTGGAAGGAACCGTGGTGAATGTTCCGCCAAAAGGAGGAAGGAAGCATCCAGACCAGAAATTTGTTGAAGTCAATACCCAGAATATTTTGTTTATTGCGGGTGGGGCCTTCGACGGAATTGAAAAAATTATTTCGAAACGATTGAATCGACAAACAGTAGGCTACAGCACTTCACGAAATATCGACAATATTGACAAAGACAATTTGTTGCAATATATTATTCCGAAAGACATCAAGGATTTTGGATTAATTCCCGAAATTATCGGGCGTTTGCCAGTATTAACTCACATGGATCCATTAGACAGAGAAACTTTGAGATCAATTTTGACCGAGCCAAAAAACGCCTTAATCAAACAATACCAAAAACTGTTTTTGATGGATGAGGTCGAATTCAGCATCACGGATGAAGCTTTGAATTTTATTGTCGAAAAAGCATTGGAATACAAACTCGGGGCACGTGGATTGCGCTCTTTGTGTGAAGCAATTTTGACCGAAGCGATGTATGAATTGCCGAGTTCCGAGGATAAAACCCTGGAAATCGACGTAGATTATGCTAAAGAAACGCTGAATAGAAACTTATTGAAACGATTAGAAATAGCTTCATAATTTTTTGGTTTATAAAATTTTAAACCCGAAATGTTTTTAAAAACTTTCGGGTTTTTTTATGGCTAAGGATTTTTATAATCTAGCATTTCCGTTGATAAAGTAAAGTCCATTTTCTATTTGTGAAAAAACACAGGATATTCTTTTTTATAAGCAATAGATTGTCGATTTTTGTCCAGCACAAATCAATACAAATAAAAATGGCAATAGTGGATAAAGAGATTGTTTTATTAAAAGTTTCCGGTCAGGACAAGCCAGGGGTGACGGCTGGTTTAACATCTATATTGGCTAATTACGACGCAGTTGTTTTAGATATTGGTCAAGCTGATATTCACGACACACTATCTTTGGGGATTTTATTTCAAATAAAAGCAGGTTCTTCTTCGGCAGCTGTTTTGAAAGATTTATTGTTCAAAGCATACGAATTGGGCATTAATGTTAAGTTTGTTCCAATTTCTATTCCTGATTATGAAAGTTGGGTAAAAGGACAGCGTAGGCAGCGTTATATCATCAATATTTTGGGAGAAACATTGACAGCGGTGCAATTGGCGGCCGTGACCAAAATAATGTCAGATCAAAATTTGAATATTGATTCTATCGTACGATTAACTGGAAGAACTTCGGTGGTCGAAAAAGAAGAGTATCCTCGTTCTTGCATACAATTATCTGTGACGGGTGAAATTGAAGACAAAACGCTGATGACCGCCAGTTTTATGGAAATTTCTAGAGATTTAGATGTCGATATCTCTTTTCAAGAAGATAATATTTTTAGAAGAAATAGACGTTTGGTGTGTTTTGATATGGATTCTACGCTAATCCAAACCGAAGTAATTGATGAATTGGCTGAATTGAATGGTGTGGGTGAAGAAGTTAGAGCCATTACCGAATCGGCAATGAATGGTGAAATTGATTTTAGAGAAAGCTTCAAAAAACGGATGGCTTTGTTGGAAGGATTGAGTGAAGAGGTATTGCACAATGTTGCCATAAATCTTCCTATAACAAAAGGGGCACACCGCTTGATGAGAGCTTTAAAGTATTATGGCTATAAAACCGCTATTTTATCCGGAGGATTCACCTATTTTGGTGATTATTTGCAAAAGGAATTAGGGATCGATTACGTTTTTGCCAATAAATTGGAAATTAGAGACGGAAAATTAACAGGTAAATATTTGGGCGAAATTGTCGATGGTCAAAAGAAAGCAGAATATCTAAAAGCCATTGCCGAAAAAGAAGGTATTCACATCAACCAAACCATTGCTGTGGGCGATGGTGCGAATGATTTGCCTATGTTGAATCTGGCTGGTTTGGGAATTGCTTTTCACGCCAAACCGAAAGTAAAAGAAAATGCAGCCACATCCATTTCTAGTCTTGGTCTTGACGGTGTTTTATATTTATTAGGCTACCACGATAGGCATATTGATATGATGCAGGAGGAGTAAATGTTGCAATATTTTTTAAAGTATTCACTTTATCAATAATAAATCCTGACTAGTTCCGGATTTTTTTACGAATTTATGTTTGGCTTCAAGTGATTTTGACAATTTTCTACACATCGTAAGCCACCTCTGCCACCACAAACTCTCTTTGGGGCACAAGAAGCTATAAGAATTACAATTACAATTAAAAATAGTTTTTTCATTTTATTGATTTAGAATTACCTGCATATCCTTTAATTGTTCCAAATAATCTCTTTGGTTAGACAATCTAGGAATTTTATGTTGTCCACCTAATTTGTCTTTTTCTTTCAACCAATCGTAAAATAAATTTTCACGGGCTACATTCATGATTAACGGATTCAAAGTCATATTATTATAGCGCTTTGCCTCGTAATCAGAATTCAATGATTGCAAAGTTTCGTCCAATACTTTTTGAAAAACCTTTATGTCATCTGGATTTTTCTTGAATTCAATCATCCATTCATGCCCTCCTTTTTCTTTGTTTTTCATAAAAACGGGAGCGACGGTATAATCGACAACTTCAGTTCTAGTGATTTGGCACGCTCTGGCAATGGCTTGATCGGCATTTTCGACCATTAATTCTTCTCCAAAAACGTTGATGTGATGTTTGGTTCTTCCGGTAACCCGAATTCGATATGGATTCAATGAGGTAAAACGAACCGTGTCGCCAATCAAATAGCGCCACAAACCTGAATTTGTGGTGATGACGATGGCATAATTTTTAAAAAGTTCCACATCAGCCAATCGAATGGTTTTCTGATTTGGAGTGCCAAAAGTATCCATCGGAATGAATTCATAGAAAATTCCGTAATCCAGCATTAGCAATAAATCATTGGAATTATTTAAATCCTGAATAGCGAAAAATCCTTCGGAAGCATTATATATTTCGTAATATTTGAAATCCTTTTTCGGTAGAATTTTTTGGTATTGTTCTCGGTAAGGTTCAAAACTAACTCCGCCGTGAAAATAAACTTCCAGATTGGGCCATAATTCCAGTAAATTTCCCTTGCCAGTTTCTTCGAGCAACCTGTTCATTAAAACCAGCATCCACGATGGAACACCTGCAAAACTGGTTACATTTTCATTTTTAGCTTCATTAATTATGGCAGGAAGTTTCGTTTCCCAATCGCTCATCAACGAAATTTTGTTGTTTGGCGTGCTGCTAAATTCCGCCCAAAGAGGCATATTTTCGATTAATATGGCCGACAAATCTCCAAAAAAAGAATCATTGTCCTCGTAGATTTGCGAACTTCCGCCAAGGCGAAGGCTTTTTCCAAGAAACATTTCGGAATTTTCGTTGTTGTTCAGATACAAACATAACAAATCCTTACTTCCTTTGTAATGGCAATCTTCCAAAGCTTCATAACTCACGGGGATAAATTTGCTTTTAGCATTTGTCGTTCCACTCGATTTGGCAAACCATTTTATGGGCGAATCCCAGAACACGTTTTGCTCTCCTTTTCGAGTGCGTTCAATCAACGGCTGTAATTCTTCATAAGTCGAAACAGGAACCCTTTCGGCGAAAGTTGCATAAGAATTTATCGAAACATAATCGTATTTTACCCCTAAAATGGTATATTCCGAAGCCCGAATCAAGTTCATCAGCAGTTCTTCCTGAACCTCATTGGGATATTTTAGGAAAAGTTCAATCTGGTGAATTCTTTGTTTTAGAACCCAAGAGGCAAACGAATTGATTATAGGTAGCGACATTTTTCTGAGTTATGAATTATGAATTACAAATTATGAATTATAACTTTACCAAAAATAGCAATTTTTGTCAAACTTTATACATCAAACCCGAAACTTTAAACTAAATGACCTACGAAGGAGTTCTTTCTAAAATGCAAACCGAATTTGGAAATCCAATTCAATATTATTTGGTTTTTGAAAACAGTTTTTTGAGTGTAAATCAATTGCTAAATAAAGAAATGGAAATTTTTTTCCAAGGTTACCAATGTTTGAATTGTGGTAAAAAGAAGAAAATATTTCGTCAAGGATTTTGTTACGACTGTTTTTATTCCAGTCCTGCCGTTGGCGATTGGATTATGAAACCCGAATTAAGCACAGCTCATCTTGGCATTCAGGACAGGGATTTGGCTTATGAAGAAAAAGTCCAATTGCAACCACACATCGTTTATTTAGCTTTATCAAGCGAAGTAAAAGTAGGAGTAACCCGAAAAACTCAAATGCCCACACGGTGGATTGACCAAGGAGCAACTCAAGCGATTTCAATCATGGAAGTTCCCAATCGCTATCTGGCAGGAATTACAGAAGTCACCCTAAAAAATCATTATTCCGATAAAACCAATTGGCGTAAAATGCTCCAAAACGATGTCGAACAAGTCGATTTAATTGCCGAAAGATTGAAAGTCGAGAATTTGATTTCTGCCGAAGTCAAGGAATATTTCTACTCACAAAAAAATGATTTATACGAAATGCACTTTCCCGTTTTAGAATATCCAAAAAAAATAAACAGCTTGAGTTTAGAGAAAACACCCCATTTTCAAGGAAAACTTACGGGGATAAAAGGGCAATATTTAATTTTTGAAAATGGAACAGTTTTTAATGTCCGCAGTTCAGAAGGTTATATGGTCAAAATTTCATTGTAATCAATGCGGTTTCATTGATTTTTTTTGTCTTTTTAAACCCCTGTAATTTGTCATTCCGACGAAGAAGGAATCTTATTATTTTGACTGCGATTCCTTCTTCGTCGGAATGACAAATTAGCGGTAATTTTTATTATAAATCTATAAAAATATCACTGAATGCTGATTTCAAAAGGCATCGTTGCCTGAACTCCTTTTCGAGGCTGAACCCTTTTTATTTGTTGCATTATTTTATAGGTTTCCGTGCCTAGTTCTTCTTTTATAAAGTTTTCTTTAGATTTTGCGAACGGCAAATGTTCCAGAATATCGTTGATGTTTTTTTCGTATTCAGGAAAATTTTGTGTGTTGTATTTTTTGATTTTTGCCAAAGCCGCTGCCTCGTTTAGGGCAGCATCCATACCGCCAATTTTATCTACAAGTCCTATTTTTACTGCTTCGGAACCTGACCAAACTCTGCCTTGGGCAATCGAATCTACTTGTGCAAAAGTCATTTTTCTACCTTCGGCAACGTGGGTTACAAAAGTTTTGTAAATATGTTCGACACCTTCGAGCGTTATAGTTTTGAATTTTTCATCCAAAGGCAAAAAAGGACTGTATTCGGCAGCGTTTTCATTGGTTTTTAATTGTTCGGAATGCAAGCCAATTTTTGTCGCCAAAGGGCTGAAATTCGGCAATATCCCAAAAACTCCAATGGAACCAGTGATGGTATTATTTTCGGCAAAAATTTTATTAGCATTACACGCAATATAATAACCTCCGGAAGCGGCGTAATTCCCCATAGAAACCACTACGGGCTTTACTTTTTTGGTTAATTCAATTTCTCTCCAAATTAAATCTGATGTCAAGGCATTTCCACCGGGACTGTTAATTCGAAGCACGATGGCTTTTATATTCTTGTCTTTTCTGGCTTCAATTAGCGAGCGACGCATCGATCCTTCGCCAATTGTGTTGACGTCGCCTTCGCCACTTTTAATTTCTCCTTGTGCATAAATAATGGCGATTTTGTCTTTGGTCTCGGCGTTTTCCGAAGTGGTCGTTATTTTTCGGGTATAATCCAAAATGCTTATTTTATTGTAATCTTTATCTTTTTCGACATTCAAAATTTTTCGGATGGCATTGTGATATACGTCTTCGTAAGCCACAACATCGACTAATTTTTCGGCTTTTGCCATTTCGGGAGTTCTTGCCAAAAGTCCATTGGCTATTTCGTTTAATTTTGCAACCGAAATGTTTCTGCTTTTCGAAATATCAGTTGTAACGGAACTCCAAATCGAATTCAACAAGGCCAAAGTTTGTTCCCTATTGGCATCGCTCATTTTGTTTTCGAGGAAAGGCTCTACGGCACTTTTGTATTTTCCATGTCGAATCACTTCCATTTTTACTCCTGTTTTTTCTTGTAAATCCTTGAAAAACATAATTTCGGCTGATAATCCTTTGAAATCAAAATCACCAACTGGATTTAAGTAAATCGTATTGGCAACGGAATTCAAATAATATTCTTTTTGAGAATACGAATTGGCATATGCCATAACAAATTTTCCTGATTTTTTAAAGTTTTCTAGCGCATCTCGCAAGCTTTTTCTTTGTGCCATACCCAATTCGGATTCGTCGTTCAAAATCGAAATTCCCCTGACATCACTGTCATTTTTTGCTTCTTCAATGGCATTGATAACATCCGAAAGTCCAATTTTTTCACCGTCGGATAAAATTGATATCCAAGGATCCTTGTACTTACCGGCATAATCGTTTTTGATGTGTTCCAAATTCAATTCGATAACCGAATTATTTTTTACAGCTATTTCTTCGGAATTACTGCCAAAAACGGTCGCAATGATTATTATTCCAAAAACGAACAACATCAAAAACACAAATAAGCCCACAATGGTTGCCAATACATTTCCTAAAAATTTCATAATTATATTTTTTAAATAAGTAGCAAAAAGGGTCGATATGTTACAAATTAAGCTTTTAAAGGCACAAAATTTATTATCAACTCGCGGGCAAATATAGCTCAATTCTAAAATTGTTTTAGTTAATTTGTGGTTAATATGAAATCACAGCATCATGTCGTTTTATCCATCGGTACAAATCAAGGCAATCGTCTTCGAAACATTGAAAATTGCCTTCAATTAATCCATCGTAAAATTGGAACCCTAATCAGGGTTTCAAAATTGTACGAAACGCCGTCTTGGGGTTTTGACAGCGACGTATTTTATAATTGTGCCTTGGTTTTACATACTTTTAGTTCGCCGCATGAAATTTTGAATGAAATTTTGGATATTGAAAAACAGATGGGACGAGTTCGTGGAGAAACTTTGGAATACCAATCCCGAATTATCGATGTCGATTTGATCACTTTTGATGAGGAAATTATTGATACTGAAAATCTCCAAATTCCGCATCCTTTAATGCAAAACAGACGGTTTGTTTTGTTGCCAATGCTGGATTTGAATTTAGACTGGAAACATCCTATTTTTCAAAAGAAAATAACCGAATTGTTGGAGATTTCTCCGGACAAAAGTGTTTGCACAATTGTACAAAACTTGGAAAATCCTTTGGATAAAATCCCTTTGGAACAATTCAATTGCATTGCTTTTGAAGGAAATATTGGAGCAGGAAAAACAAGTTTGGCAACAAAAATAGCCGAAGATTTTAATGCCAAAACAGTGCTGGAACGCTTTGCCGACAATCCTTTTTTGCCAAAATTCTACGAAGACCAAAACCGTTTTGCTTTTCCACTAGAAATGTCGTTTCTAGCGGATAGATATAAGCAATTGTCTGATGATTTGTCACAATTTGATTTGTTCAAGGATTTTGTAATTGCCGATTATCATATTTTTAAATCCTTGATTTTTGCCAAAATAACCCTTTCCGAAGATGAATATCGATTGTATCGAACGCTGTTTGACATCGTTTACATGGAAATGCCAAAACCGGATTTGTATATTTATTTATATCAAAATTCGGAGCGTTTATTGCAGAACATCAAGAAAAGAGGAAGAGACTACGAGCAAAAAATACCAGCTTCATATTTGGATAAAATAAATAGCGGTTATCTGGATTACATCAAATCACAGACGGAATTGAATGTCTTGATTATCGATGTTTCCGACCGTGATTTCTTAAAAAATCAGGAAGATTATCTTTATATTTTGGAGAAAATTCAAGGTAAAATCACTTAGAAATTTATCTTTTTAACGAAAAATGCCCTTTTGCTTCTCTGCCATCTTCAAGTTTTAGAGTAAACCAATAATCATCAGCAGGCAAAGGAGTTCCATTGTAAGTACCATCCCATCCTTGGTTTAAATAAGGAACCCATTGTTTTATGAGTTTTCCGTAACGATCAAAAATATAGATTATCGATTTCGAATTGAAAGTCTCATTCACTCCTTTGATACTCCAATAATCGTTATAACCGTCATTATTTGGAGTAAAGAATTTTGGCGCGCCTATAACAGCAATGGTTCTACTAACAGAAGGACAACCATTTTTATCATTGATGAAAACTTCGTGAATTCCTGCGGGTACATTATTAAAGAAATTGGAATCTTGCCAAAATCCACTTGGCTCATCCAAACTGTATTCATATTTTCCTTTTCCAGTCACATTTACGGTAACTGTGTTTATATCGGTTAAGTCAAAAATATCAATACTTTCGATATGTGCCAGATCCGAAGCAGTAACTTTTATGATTCGGATTCTACTGCAACCATATCTATTTGTTACTTCTACAGTATAAGTTCCTTCTGAATTTACGGGTAATGTTGATATTGTTTCGCCTATCAAAACGCTTCCGTCTTTTGACCAAATATAGGAATAATCACTAGTTGGCGAACCGTCTTGAATTCCAGCATCAAGTGTTACAAAAAAAGTTGGAAGATTCGAACAAACCAATTGATTTTCGGCTCCATTGGTGTTTAAATTAATTTTTGGAATCGGATAAACAACAAAATTCAATGTTGTGGTTGCGGTACAGGAAGTATTCATGGGATTTATTACTGTCGCTAAAACATTTTGTGTTCCAGTTAAAAAAGGATTTGGCAGCGGACTAGATAGTGGTTTGCCATTTTGGTCATTATACTTAACAATCATTCCGATTTGATTTCCTAATATAGTTGATTCGAATGTCGATGTGTCGAATGCAAATTTACCATCTTGATTTAAAGGATCTGGTTCGTCATCGCAGGTCGTTGTTAGAGTTGAAGCTACTGTAAAGGCTTGGGGTAAAACATCTACAGTAAATTGAATGCTTGTTTCATCAAAACATTTTAAAGTTGTTTGGTTTGTTACAATGGCTTTTATAATCTGAGATTTTGTTGTGAAAGTTTTAGTAAATGGACTAGTAATTAAAATGCCGTTCCTATCTTTCAAAGGATTATTTGCAGCATCAAGATAAGTAACATTGACCGGATAGGTTTGATTTGTTCCTAGTAAAGTTGACTCTAAAGTTGATGTGTCGAAAGTAACTATTCCATCTTGATTATCATCACATTGTTTTGGGATTATTACCGGATTTGCATATGGTAAAGCTTCGACTTTTAAAGTAATATAAGGACCTAAACCAACACAAGCATTGTCTAAACTACTTTCTATTCTAATCCAAATGTCTTGAGAGTTGGGATAGCCAATATTCCTGTAATTTGAAATATCGGTAATTACATGAAGTTGGGCTAAGGCATCAGCTTGATTTCGATAATAATTTATAGTGTAATTTTGATTTGGTAGTTTACTTAGAATTGTCGCTTTTGTCCAAGAAAAATCAAAAGTTGCAATTCCGTCTCTATTATTGTTAACAGCGTCTAAATAATCATCACAAACAGGAGGGACTGTAATTCTATAGGATGGAAGAAGGTTAGTTGCCGGAACTTTTAATGTTAATTTGGCAACATTAAAACAACCAGTAATTTTATTGGCGACTCTCGCCCAAACATACATTATTGAAGGTGTTGTATTTTGGAATGCCAAGTCATTTGAAATCAAATACGTTGAGAGACCATTACTTGCTCCTATTTGTGATGTATAATAGGTAAAATTCTCATTGCTGTAATTTGCAGAAATTTGTTCATTTTTCACTGTCAAATTAAAAAGAGTTTTCCCGTCAGGATTTAAATCACTATCGCATTGAACAATGGTAACATCATTGACGATTGGCAAAGGATTAACAGTTACTTTTATTTCAGACCTTGGTCCTTCACATCCAGAAGCTGTGATAGTTTGGCTTACAAAGTAAGATGTTGTGCCAATAGTTGTTGTCGATGGAGTTGGGTTTGTGAAACTTGGAATTCCACCAATAGCTGTGGTATACCAGGTTAAAGTACAATTTGTAGATGGAGTTATAGATAATGGAACTGTAGTTGTATTTAGACAATAAAAAAGATCACTTACTAACGGAGATAGAGGTAATGGATTAACGGTTACTTTTATTTCGGCTCGAGGTCCTTCGCATCCAGAAGCTGTAGTTTGACTTACATAGTATGATGTTGAACCAACACTTGTAGTTAATGGAATTGGATTTGTAGAACTTGCTGTTCCTCCTACAGCGATGTCATACCAGTTTAAAGTGCAATTTGCAGATGGATTTACATTTAAAGTTGTTGTAGTCGAATTTAGACAGTAATATACATCACTAACTGAAGGAGCTAAAGGTAACGGGTTGATAGTAACTTTTATTTCTGCTCTTGACCCTTCGCAGCCTGATGCTGTTAATGTTTGGCTCACAAAGTAAGATGTTGTGCCTAAAGTTGTTGTAATGGGAGTTGGTGGAGTATGCTTTACAGTTCCTCCTGCAGCTGTTGTATACCAATTTAAAGTGCAATTTGCTGAAGCGATTGCTGCTAAAGGCATGGCAGCTCCATTTTGACAATAAAGAACATTACTAACTAAAGGTGCTAAAGGCAATGGATTTACAGTTACCGTAATTGGAGTTCTCATAGAACATCCATTGTCAATATAATAGGTTGTGGTTGCAGAGAGTTGGGGAGTTACGTAATTATTACTAGTTCCAAGAAAAGTGCCATTAGTTATAGCGTCATACCAGTTTATTGTTCCAGTTGAAGAACTTGCTTGAAGCGTAGTAGTTGCTGCAGCGCAAATAATAGGACTTGGCGTTGTGGTCGTAATTTTTGCCATTGTCATAGTTGTACTCGCCGAGATATGAATATTGTCAACATCACCAGGTATCATTCCTCCATATTCAACAATGTAACCTTTAGGGTGATAAGGACTATTTGTATTTGTATCTCCAGTATTTGATAAATCATTCCAAGATCCTATTGTTGCTCCAGATTGCACTAGACTTGGGTCTACAATATGTGCAAAATTTTCAAAGCCACCTAGATTATTTGGTTCATCGAAAGGCGTGGTATTATTCCAAAAGGCAAAATAAAAAGGGGTAGTAGTATGACCTGTTCTACCTTGTCCAACCCAAAAAAGAGTTCCAGCTTCTGGACCAGTTGCCCATATCCAATTACCTTCTGAGGTTCCTTGAGACGCATCGTCACTGCCTCCAATCCATCCTGCTCCAGGTGCTTGCGCTCCTGCTAATTGTGCTTCGGTTGCGGATGTCAAGGTAGCTAAATAGCCTATTAAACCATAATAATTTCTAGCTGATGCCGCTGCTTTTGCATCTGTCCAAGTGATTCCTAAATTAGGAACATATTCATAAAAATGTTTGTTGCTTGGTAAATAACTGAGTTGGCCCGTACCTAAGCTAATAGAAAAAGTCCGAGTTCCTGAAGGAGAAGTTGAACTATTACTAAACATAACATTTTTAATTGCAGCTTCAAAATCAGCATAGGGAAGTTTTCCAGATATACTATATAACTTTAGTTTTCCTTCGGATGGAATCCAAGTGTAACTAATACCTGTGTTAGTTCCGGTAAGTCTTAATGAATCTTGTCCAAAAATATAACCAGAAGATATTTGAATAGTAACAGCGTCAGTAGTTGGTTCAAGAGGATCGAAAGAAATGCTTACTGATTGTACAATAGGTAAAGAAGTTCCTGGGCAGTAAGCTTGATTTCCTATTGCCGTGATTACTGGGGGAGTTATTGATGCTGTTTTGCTACAGTTTTCAGAATAACTGGCGGTTGCGTCTTTATTGAATCTAGTGAGATATGGCCAATTGGCATCAGAATAAGCTTTATTATCTACCTGTATGCAACTAAGGTTTGGATTATAATACGTATTTAAATTACCCAAAACATTATTACTGCCGTTTTTTAAGTTTAAACTGTTTAATTGATTATTAAAACAGTTTATAGTATTTAAATATGCATTTTTAGTAACGTCCAAACTTGTTAATTGATTATTTTCACAACCCAAAAATTCTAAAGCTGTATTTTTAGAGACATCTATACTCGTTAATTGATTTGGACCACACCACAAATTTTTCAAAGCCAAACTTTTAGATATATTTAAACTTGTTAATTGATTGTTTCCACAATATAAAAGAGTTAAGGACGGATTGTTTATATTCAAATTTGTTAATTGATTGTTGTAACATAATAAAGAAGTCAAACTAACAAAATCCTCTATTCCAGTTAAATCAGTTATTCCTTTGAAAGTAACATCTAAGTCAGTTATCCCATTTATATTTGCTGTAAGCACTTTGCCATCAATTGTACCACTGTCGATTCCATAACGAATCAAAGCTTGCTCAAAATTCGCATCAGGAATTAAAGTATATTGAGCATATCCAAAAAAATTAGATAAAAGTAAAACAAGAAACAGTAGTTTTTTCATAAGAAATTAATTCGAGAAAAATAATAAGGTCAATTATACGATAAATCTATAAATTCAAATTCATTTTTTTAAATAAATCCCAAACTACAATTCCTGCACTTACCGAAATGTTCAACGAATGCTTGGTTCCTAATTGCGGAATTTCGATGCAACCATCACATAGCGCAACCGCTTCTTGCGAAACTCCATGCACTTCGTTCCCGAAAACTAAGGCATATTTGGTGTTCTTTTCTACTTTGAAATTTTGAAGGAAAACGGCACTTTCCACTTGCTCGATGGCGAGAACAGTGACTTTGTCTTCTTTTAAGTTTTCGATGACTTTTAAAACATTCGCATTGTGTTCCCAAGCTACGGTTTCGGTGGCGCCGAGGGCAGTTTTGTGAATTTCCTTGTTGGGAGGAGTGGCGGTTATGCCGCACAAATATATTTTCTCTATCAAAAAAGCATCGGCGGTTCTAAAAACCGAACCGATATTGTTCAAACTTCGAATGTCATCCAAAATAATGATAATTGGAGTTTTATCCGATTGTTTAAAATCTGCAACAGATTTTCGATTGAGCTCACTGTTTTCCAACTTTCGCATAGTATTGGCTATAAATTATAAAAAAGGCTCCCTAGTTTAGGAAGCCTTAGATTATTTCAATTTGAAAATATTATTTTTTTACAGCTGGAGCGGCTGGGGCAGCAGGAGTTGCATCTGGCAAAACGGTTCCTTTTATGGTAAGCACTTTTGATGGCATTCCTTCAGCATTTGAAGAAACGGTTACGGTTTTTGTAAATGCACCAACTCTATCTGTAGCATATCTTACACCAATAATACCTCTTGCACCTGGCGCAATTGGCTCTTTCGGAGTTGTTGGAACTGTACATCCACATGATCCTTGCGTGTTTGTGATTATTAATGCTTTGTTACCATTGTTTGTAAATTCAAATTTACGATTAGGTTCTGCATTGTGTGCAATTGTTCCATAATCGATGGTTTCTGAGTCAAAAACCATTCCAGCACCTTCTACTTTTGGCAGAACAACCGTAGTTGTTTTAGTCGTTGTTTTTTTAGTCGTTTTTGTGATTTTCGAAGTTTCTTGTGCATTTGAAAAAGCAAATGCCAAAAGAGCTATTGAAAGCGTAACTATTTTTTTCATCTTTATTTTTTTTATGATTGAAAGACAAATTTATGCAAAAAACTGAAACTCCATCCTAAATTTTTCTTAAAAATATTTTAAATTTCCAGAGTGTTCATTATTGCTATAAAATATATAAATTCGCTTTCTATTAAATTTTAAAGAATACATTTTGTCATCTAAGGAGAAATTGGTCAAGGAAACGCCGTTAATGAAGCAATATAACGAAATCAAAAGGAAATATCCTGATGCGTGTTTGTTGTTTCGAGTAGGTGATTTTTACGAAACATTTGGCGAAGATGCCGTTCGTGCTTCCAAAATTCTTGGAATTGTATTGACCAAGCGTGGCACGGGTTCAGCAACTGAAACTGCGCTTGCTGGTTTTCCGCATCATTCCTTGAATACGTATTTGCCAAAATTGGTCAAAGCTGGACTTCGCGTGGCAATTTGTGATCAACTCGAAGATCCGAAATTGACCAAAAACATTGTTAAACGAGGTGTGACGGAATTGGTAACTCCTGGAGTTTCGATGAACGACGAAGTTTTGCAATCGAAGACAAACAATTTTCTGGCGGCCATTTATTTTGCCAATAAATCAATAGGGATTTCTTTTTTGGATATTTCTACAGGTGAATTTCTCACCTCTCAAGGCAATGCCGAATATATTGATAAATTGCTTCAAAATTTTAATCCCAGTGAAGTTCTGATTCCAAAAAACAACAAAAACGATTTTCGCGAAACTTTTGGCGAAGATTACCATAGTTTTTATTTGGAGGATTGGATTTACAAGGAAGATTATGCCTTCGAAATCCTGACCAAACATTTCCAAACGGTGTCCTTGAAAGGTTTTGGAATCGAAGAATTACACGAGGGAATCATCGCTTCTGGCGCGATTTTATACTATTTATCCGAAACGCAACACAATAGAGTGCAACATATTACCGCTATTCAGCGCATTGCAGAAGACGAATACGTTTGGATGGATCGCTTTACAATTCGCAATCTGGAATTGTATCACAGTTACAATCCCAACGCTGTCACGCTTCTCGATGTCATTGACAAAACGCTTTCACCAATGGGTGGTCGTTTGCTGAAAAGATGGTTGGCTTTGCCGTTGAAAGACGCAAATAAAATTAAAAATCGCCACCAAGTGGTTTCCTATCTCAAAGAAAATCGAGAAGTTTTGAAACGGATTCAACACCAAATCAAGCAGATTTCCGATTTAGAGCGTTTGATTTCGAAAATTGCCGCCGGAAAAGTTTCGCCACGTGAAATTGTTTATCTAAAAGAATCTTTAGATGCGATTATTCCAATAAAAACTTTTGCATTGGAAAGTCCGCAAGAAGCCATGAAAATTATTGGCGACAGCCTTCATAGTTGCGATTTATTGCGCGAAAAAATTAAAACGGTTTTAAACCAAGATGCTCCGGTGACGATTGTCAAAGGAAATGCAATTGCTAAGGGCATCAACGAAGAATTAGATGATTTACGGGCGATTTCTACTTCTGGGAAGGAATTTTTGGAAGCAATCGAATTGCGCGAATCACAATTGACGGGGATTTCATCGCTAAAAATTTCGTTCAATAATGTGTTTGGATATTATATTGAAGTTCGAAACACACACAAAGACAAAGTTCCGGTTGAATGGATTCGCAAGCAAACCTTGGTTAATGCCGAGCGTTATATCACTGAAGAATTGAAGGAATACGAAACAAAAATCCTTGGTGCCGAAGAAAAAATCCATAAAATTGAATCCGAATTATTCGAACAATTGGTAAGTTGGATTTCGACGTATATAAAACCGGTTCAAATGAATGCCAATTTGGTGGCGCAATTGGATTGTTTGTGTTCGTTTACGCAATTGGCCATCGAAAACAAATATGTTTGTCCAGAATTAGACGAAACTTTGGAACTTGAAATTAAAAACGGAAGGCACCCGGTTATCGAAAAACAATTGCCTGTTGGAATGCCTTATATTGCCAATGATGTTTTCTTGGATAGAGAAACCCAGCAATTGATTATGATTACCGGGCCGAATATGTCTGGGAAATCGGCTATTTTGCGTCAAACTGCCTTGATTGTGCTCTTGGCTCAAATGGGAAGTTTTGTCCCGGCAGACGGAGTAAGAATGGGGATTGTAGACAAGATATTTACCAGAGTTGGTGCTTCCGATAATATTTCGATGGGAGAATCTACTTTTATGGTCGAAATGAACGAAACGGCTTCCATCTTGAACAATATTTCCGACAGAAGTTTGGTGTTGTTGGACGAAATCGGTCGAGGAACCAGCACCTATGACGGGATTTCCATCGCTTGGGCTATTGCCGAGTTTTTGCACGAACATCCTTCGAAACCCAAAACTCTTTTTGCGACTCATTATCATGAATTGAATGAAATGAGTGAATCCTTGCCCAGAATCCAGAATTATAATGTTTCGGTCAAAGAATTGAAAGATACCGTTCTTTTTATCCGGAAATTGGTAAAAGGAGGAAGTGCACACAGTTTTGGAATTCACGTGGCAAAAATGGCCGGAATACCTCAAATAGTAATCTTGAAGGCTCAAAAATTATTAAAAAAATTGGAAAAAGACCATTCAAGCGAAGCGTTGAGCGGAATAAAATCGGCCAAGGACGAAATGCAGATGAGTTTTTTTAATCTCGACGATCCATTATTGGAGGAGATCAAAGACGAGATTTTGAACCTGGACATCAACACTATCACGCCGATTGAAGCCTTGATGAAACTCAACGAAATTAAAAGAATGCTAACCAAAAAATAGCTCTATTTGTTTTAAAGTTTAGGTTATCAGAAGCTTAGCTTCAGATCCTATATTTTTCTGAAAAACGCTTGTATAATTGAATTAATGTATTAAATTTGCATCCGAAATACGTTATAAGTATTGAGTTCTTTTAAGATTGAAAATGCGAAAATAGCTCAGTTGGTAGAGC
>CAIOTL010000051.1 GCA_903861155.1 uncultured Bacteroidota bacterium | reverse complement strand
ACGTCTTGGTTTTTTTTAATTTCGATGCCAGCACTTCACCAAACACGAAAGAATCGGGAATAAATTTGTTGTATAATCAAAAAGTGATGGCGCGAATCATCGAAGGTTGCAATGGTTTGAGCGTCATTATTCTGTTTATTTCATTTGTGATTGCTTTTTCTGGCAAACTAAAACCCACAATTTTATATGTTTTTGGTGGGAGTTTACTCATTCATGTTCTTAATGTTTTCCGAATCTCACTTCTTTGCGTTTTAATGTACTATTTTCCAAAACAACAACATGTTTTGCATGGTGTGTTTTTTCCGTTATTTATCTATAGCATTGTTTTTCTGTTATGGATAATTTGGGTCAATAAATTTTCAAAATATGCTACGAAAACTATTTAATCATAAAGTTAGAATTTTCTTGTCTTTGGTGTTTGTGATCATATTGATCTTGGTGCGCGCTTATGAGGATAATTTATTTTATGACCCTTTTCTGAATTATTTCAAAACCGATTATTTTAATTTTCCATTGCCGGTAATCAATAATTTTCAATTGTTTTTGGGTTTGTTTTTTAGGTATTTTCTTAATACATTATGCTCTTTGGGGATTATTTATGTCTTATTCAAGGATTTTGAGGCAGTCAAATTTGCGGCCATATTGTACCTGTTGTTTTTTATAATTCTTATAATAGCCTTCTTTTTGGGACTCTATTATTTTGGTCAAGCCCATAAAATGACTTTGTTTTACATTCGAAGATTCCTAATACAACCTCTTTTTTTATTGCTTTTTCTCCCTGCTTTCTATTACCAAAAGCAAACAAACTAATTTTTTTTCGTACCTTTAATTACCCAATGGATAGAATGACCATAAAACATTTTGAGAATATTGATTGATGTTTTTTAATCACAAAGAATCCTAATTTTAATTAATTTAATGAAATAGTTTTATTTCATTAAATTATTAACTATACTATACGTAGTAAAGGCGAAGCAAAACCATGAATTGGTTTGTCTTAATATTTCTATGAAATCCAGCTTAGGCTAACTGGTCTATGTTCTTAATTCTTTTGATTCCGAAATTCTGATAATTTATTTTTTAGAAAGATATCATTTAATTTATCACTAATGAAAATAGTAAAACATTCAGGGAATATCGTCGAATACAACCCTATAAAACTTAGGGAATCCCTATTGAAATCAGGTGCAAGCCAATTAATGGTTTCCTCCATTCTCAAAACTATCGAAAAAGAAATCTACGAAGGAATTTCAACCAAACAAATATATAAGTTGGCTTTTAATCAATTAAAAAAAATAGCTGGTTTTCATGCCGCTCGATATAATTTAAAAGAAGCCATCCGATTATTGGGGCCAGCAGGGTTTTTCTTCGAAAAATATATTGCTCGGATCTTTGCTTCAGAAAATTATCAAACCATAACCAATTTTATCTTACAAGGTAAATGTGTGACCCATGAAATTGATGTCCTAATTAAAAAAAACCACACTATTGCTATGGTCGAATGCAAATTTCATATGGGAAAAGATACTAATTCTGACGTAAAAGTTCCTATGTATATTTTGTCACGGTTCAATGATTTAAAGGAGAATCATTATGTTATCTTCACTACAAAGGATGTGGTTTCAAACTGCTGGATTGTTACAAATAATCGGTTTACCACTGATGCTATTGCTTTTGCAAAATGTTCAAAATTGAATTTATTAAGCTGGAATTATCCGGATAACTGCAATTTAAAAACTAAAAATGATCAGAATCATCTTTATCCAATAACCTGTTTGACCACTTTGTCTCTTGCCGAAAAAAATAAATTATTAGTATTGGAAGTGATTCTTGTTAAAGAAGTGATAAACAATTCGGAATGTTTAAATAAGATTGGATTGAGCCCTAATCGAATCAAAAATGTCTTGAAGGAAGCTTCTGAATTATGTGAATACATTTAGAAGCAACTTTTCAATAATTTAAATAAACAAAGAGATGAAAATTAAATTTATTGGCGGAGTCGGGACCGTAACCGGTTCGAAAACATTGGTTGAAAGCAATGGTGTCCGGATTTTAATAGATTGTGGGCAATTCCAAGGAATTAAACCCTTGAGAGAACTCAATTGGGAACCGTTTCCTATTTTGCCTTCAACTATAGATTTTGTGTTGCTTACTCACGGTCATTTGGATCATTGCGGTTGGTTGCCAAGATTGGTAAATCAAGGTTTCAAAGGAAAAATTTATTGCACGAGTCCAACAAAAGACGTTACCAAATTAATCCTTTTGGACAGTGCGAAAATCCAAGAAGAAGAAGCCAATAAGGCAAATGAAGGGCAATATGCTAAACACGAAAAAGCCCATCCACTTTATACGGTGAAACAAGCTGAAAAAGTTTTTCCGCTTTTCAGAACGATTAAAACCAATGAGCAATTTTTTTTGGATACTGAAATTTCAGCTGTCTTTACAAATGCTGGTCATATCATTGGGGCTTGCACGATTTAATTAAATTTAGAAAACAAAATTCTTGTTTTTTCGGGTGACATTGGTCGTGACAACGATGTGTTGATGTATCCTCCAACAAAACCCAAAAAAGCCGATTACATATTTCTGGAAAGCACCTACGGAAACCGGCTTCATCCGAATACCGATGCGAAGGCTGAACTCGAAATGTACATCAATAATACATTTGCAAAAGGGGGAACAATCATCATTCCGAGTTTTGCCATAGAACGTGCTCAAACCGTAATGTATTTGTTATGGCTACTCAAAGAAGAAGGTAAAATTCCTAATATTCCTTATATAATTGATACGCCAATGGGAATTAGCACCTTAGAAATTTTTTTGAATAATCGTAAATGGCATAAAATACCTGAACATCATTATATTGCAATGTGCAAAATGTTTTCGATGGTTTCTAATTATCAGGAGACCATTGACACCATTTATGATAAACAACCCAAAGTAGTTATTGCAGCCAGCGGAATGATAACTGGAGGAAGAGTTTTGAGCTATTTAGAACATTATATTAGTTTGCCTGAAACTACCGTAATCATCATTGGCTACCAAGCCGAAGGAACGCGTGGCAAAAAATTATTGGAAGGTGCCAAAGAAATTAAAATATACGGGAAACAGTATCCAGTATTGGCAAATATACTTGAAATTGAAGCGCTTTCAGCTCATGGAGATCAAAAAGATTTGATTAATTGGCTATCTGATTTGGAAGTTAAACCGACCAAAGTATTTCTCGTTCATGGAGAAAATGAGGCTTTAATTGAACTTCGACTAAAAATCAATGAAAAGTACGGTTTTGAATGCTCCGTCCCTTTGATGGGGCAAGTTTTTAACTTATAGAAAAAACTTGCAAGAATTTGACTTGTATTAAATATTTATTAAAAAAACTTAAATCAATTGCCTTGATAGTGCAGTTTTGCCAAATTATAATTACTTTCACAACCAAAATTTTTAAAATAGTTTTATGCACAATTTTGACTGGAAACAATTAGTAAACCCTGAGTTCTATATTTTATTGGATTTTGGTGGAGTTAAAATAGGACTGTTTGTTTTACTTTTTATAGTTTTTGCCGAAACAGGACTGTTTGCAGGTTTTTTTCTGCCTGGAGATAGTTTGTTGTTTTTAGCAGGGATTTACAGTGAGCTTTTGACAAGCCAAATAGCATTAGGGAATGGTTTTGTAAATTTAGTTTTATTGTCATCATTGGTTTCTTTGGCAGGCGTTTTTGGGAATATGGTAGGTTATTGGTTTGGAGTAAAAGGAGGAACTTATCTTTATAACAAAGAAGATACTTTTTGGTTCAAAGAAAAATACCTTTTGCAATCAAGGGATTTTTTCGAAAAATACGGTGGGAAGGCAATTGTTTATGCTCGTTTTATGCCTATTTTTAGGACCTTTGCGCCTATAGTTGCTGGGATTGCTGGGATGGATAAAAAGAAGTTTATGGTTTTTAATATTTTGAGTTCTATTCTTTGGTCATTTACTATGATTTTTGCGGGACATTATTTGTCGGCTTTGTTCATGGAGAAGTTCAACATCGATTTAAAAAGCCATATTGAATATATTGTCTTAGGAATTGTTTTTGTCACCACGGCACCTGTTTTATGGAAGCTTTTTAAAAAAAGAGTTCATAATAAAGTTTAAATTTTATATTAAAACAAAAAAAAATCCGGAGCTTAAACTTCGGATTTTTTAACTATTGGCTCTTGCCTTTTTTATTTTACCTAAGAGGTTTACATCATTCCCTGCATTCCTCCGCCCATAGGCATTGCGCTACTGTTTTCTTCTTTGATTTCTACCAAGGCACATTCGGTTGTCAATATCATTCCGGCAACAGAAGCGGCATTTTCTAATGCCACACGTGTCACTTTTTTAGGATCGATAATTCCGGCTTTAAGCATATCTACATATTCGTCTGTTTTTGCATTGTAACCAAAATCACCTTTTCCTTCGGCAACTTTAGCGACAACAACTGAACCTTCAAGACCAGCATTTTCAACAATAGTTCTCAATGGTGATTCAATAGCACGAGATATAATTTGGATACCGGTTGCTTCGTCGGCGTTGTCTGCTTTTAAAGCAGCAAGGGCATTTTTGGCTCTCAATAATGCAACGCCTCCACCAGCAACAATTCCTTCTTCGACAGCGGCACGAGTAGCGTGAAGCGCATCGTCAACTCTGTCTTTTTTCTCTTTCATCTCCACTTCCGAAGCTGCTCCAACATATAAAACAGCAACACCACCAGCTAATTTAGCCAAACGTTCCTGCAATTTTTCTTTGTCATAATCCGAAGTCGTAGCTTCCATCTGACCTTTGATTTGGTTTACACGATTTTTGATCGTATCGGCATCACCAGCACCACTTACAATAGTGGTGTTGTCTTTATCGATAGTTACTCTTTTTGCAGTCCCTAACATTTCGATAGTCGTATTTTCTAAAGTATAACCTCTTTCTTCAGAGATTACGATTCCTCCAGTCAAGATTGCGATATCTTCTAACATTGCTTTTCTACGGTCACCAAAACCAGGTGCTTTTACAGCAGCGATTTTCAAAGCGCCACGTAATTTATTAACCACCAAAGTGGATAATGCTTCACCATCTACATCTTCGGCAATAATTAATAATGGTTTTCCAGACTGAGCTACTGGTTCTAAAACCGGCAATAATTCTTTTAAAGAAGAAACTTTTTTGTCATACAAAAGGATGTAAGGACTTTCTAATTCCACTTCCATTTTCTCGCCATTGGTAACAAAATATGGAGAAAGATATCCTCTGTCAAATTGCATTCCTTCCACAACATCTACATATGTATCCGTTCCTTTGGCTTCTTCAACAGTGATCACACCTTCTTTTCCAACTTTTGCGAAAGCGTTAGCAATCAATTCGCCAATCACTTCATCGTTATTAGCCGAAATAGAGGCAATTTGTTTTATTTTTTCAGAATCACTTCCTACCACTTTTGCTTGTTTGGCCAAATCGGCAACAATAGCTTCAACGGCTTTGTCAATTCCTCTTTTTAAATCCATTGGATTGGCACCTGCAGCAACATTTTTCAATCCTTCTTTTACGATGGCTTGCGCCAAAACTGTAGCAGTTGTAGTTCCATCTCCAGCTAAATCGTTGGTTTTAGAAGCTACTTCTTTTACCATTTGTGCACCCATATTTTCTAATGGATCCTTCAATTCTATTTCTTTTGCAACGGTAACTCCATCTTTAGTAACGGTTGGTCCACCAAAAGATTTTCCAATAATTACGTTACGACCTTTTGGTCCAAGTGTTACTTTTACTGCATTTGCTAGTGCATCAACTCCACGTTTTAATCCGTCACGTGCCTCAATATCAAATTTTATATCTTTTGCCATTTCTTTTTTTGTTTAATGTTTTATGTGTTTCGAGTTTCTTTGATACTTAATCTTTGGAATTATACAATCGCAAGAATATCGTCCTCACGCATAATCAAATAATCTTTGCCGTCTAGTTTCAATTCTGTACCGGCATATTTTCCGTATAGAACGGTATCGCCAACTTTTACAGTCATTTCATGGTCTTTTGTTCCTTTCCCGACAGCAACAACAGATCCTTTTTGTGGTTTTTCTTTTGCATTGTCCGGAATAAAAATCCCTGAGGCAGTTTGAGTTTCGGCAGCAACGGGTTCAATAAGAACGCGGTCTGAAAGAGGTTTAATATTTAAAGCCATATTTTTTGTTTTTGTTTTATTTTGATGATGAATTAACTGTGCAAAAGTAGTCAAAATTCGATCTTTATGCACAAAAAAAGCGTTAACAAAATGCTAACGCCTTTAAATATTTTAAGGGAATGACTATTTCTTAACGGGTTGACTAGCTGGTGCATTTTGGACAGGAGCGGGTGGAGTTTTTGTCGTAGGAGCAGTTTTTTCGGTATTGTCAATAATTTTAGAACCGTTGTCGCTTAACGAACCTCCAAAACTTAAACTTGAAAGCATTATTAGCACAATTAAAATTGCTGCTAACGTCCAAGTACTTTTATCAAGAAAGTCTGATGTTTTTTGGACACCACCCATTTGAGCAGACCCTCCAAATGAAGAGGACAGTCCACCACCTTTAGGGTTTTGAACCATTATTACTACTACTAATAGGAAACAAACTATTGTTATTAAAACTAAAAAAATTGAAAATGTGCTCATTGCTTAATTATTATTTTGTTGTAAAATCTTAATATCCGAGATTCGGTCTGCAAAGAAACTACTTTTTTCTGGATATTTCAAAATTAATATTTCATAAGCTTGTATCGCTTTTTGATATTTTTTTTGCTCCAAATAGACTCTGGCCAAAGTTTCGGTCATCAATGAAGAATTATCTTGCTTATTTGGTTCGAAATAAGCCGGCGATGCTCCGCCCTGTTTTGGTGAAGAAATCTTTGGACTGGCTTCTATGAATTTGTCTATCAGTTCTGCTTTTTTCTTTTTTTCATCGAACAATAAAGGCGATTTCGAATTGTCTATAACTACTGTTTCTCTTTCGATTGGCTGAATTCTGGAAAGTTGAAGCCATTCTTGAAAGGAATGTTTTTCGTTTACGGAAAAATCGAAAGGTTTTCCAATAGCCAGTTTTTCGAAAGCAATTTTTGTGTTCTCTATCTCTATTGTGGAAGCACCTTTGATTGTGGTAAGAATAGATTGTTCTAAAGTGTTTATTTTTGGCTCCAGCCTTATTTCAGGCTTGATTACTTCTATGTCAACCACGTTAATGTCAAGAAGTTCGAGTATTTTTTTGTCGTACAATCCTTTTTGGATGGCGACAAAAGTATCCGAAGTTATGAAATCGAATAAAACCGTTCTGTCGGTTGTGTGTGAAGCTGTTACCTTTAAAGCATAATTGTATTTGAAACTGTTTTGATTGTAAAGTCCTTTCAGTCGCAAAGACCGAGCACTTTGAAAAAACGGAAATTCATCTAGTACTTTTCCCAATAAATCCGTTTGCTTTTCGTTTATAGCATCTGGTTTGTTAATCAAATAAATAAAATCGGTTACGTTCATTGAGTTTAATCGTTTTTAGGGTTAACGTTTTAATCGATAAACCTTTAATTTTACCATTTGGCTAGTGATTCATTGAAAACGTCCTGAGTGATTCTTTCGAAAATCACTTTTATTGCACCACTCAAAGTAGAACTAGTGAGTTGTTGTGTTGCAGGATAATCATAATAAAAATCGAATGTTTTTTCGAAAGTATCAGTCTCTTTCCTTTTGTTGGTAAACCTTACATTTACGCGTATTGTCAGTCTGTTTTGTGCGGCTTGTTGATTGGCTGTTGCCGTCATTGGACTTATTCTGTAATCTGTAATTTCTCCTTCGTAGGTCAAATCGGCGCCAGTTTTCACCAAATTCAAGTTGGTTTGATTCTGGATGATATCCTGTAATGTCAGCGTAAATGTTCTGTCAATACCTGGTTCAACCAATGGAGCGTTATTTGGAAAAAAGTTCACCTGAAAGGTTTTTGCGTCAATTTTTCCTGTTCCTGTAAAGTTGTAAACGGAACACCTACTGAAGGTGAAAAGTATTGCAATAATTAAGATGTATTTAAGGTGTTTCATTTTTAATTTTAAAAAGTGCTGCGTCAGTTCGCTAGCGCTCGGGTCAAAGATATTGTTTTTTATTATCAATTCATTATTAGGTTTGAGTGTCTTATCTTTTAGATCGGTTCCTATATCCAATGGCAAGATAGGTAGAGGGTTACAGATCGAATTGTTTTATTTTTCGATATAAAGTTCTTTCGGAAATCCCTAATTCATCAGCGGCAATTTTCCGTTTTCCTTTATTTTTTTCCAATGATTTTTTTATCATCTCAACCTCTTTTTGTTCTAATCGTAAGACTTCTTCTTCCTCTATACTTTCAGTGAATTGGTAATTGTCCTCTTGATTTCCGTAATGATTATCCGTGTTTTGCGTAGTGATTACAGCTGTTCTTGGTTCTTCTTCATAATCTATTTCACTGTCATCTTCCTTGGAGCCATATATTTTTTTAATCAAATTTGAATTTGTTTCTTGTACTTTCGAGCTTCCATTTTCCATCAATTCCAAGGTAAGTTTTTTCAAATCATGTAAATCACTTTTCATATCAAAAAGTACTTTGTACAAAATTTCTCTTTCGGTATTAAACTCGCTCTCATTTTTCTTGTTTTTAATCACCAAAGGCAAATTACTTCCTTCCGTTGGCAAATAGGATTGCAAAGTCGTTGCTAAAATTTCACGATTCGTTTCCAAAACCGAAATTTGTTCAGCTACATTTCGCAACTGTCGAATGTTTCCGCTCCAGCGAAATTTTTGCAATAACTGAACTGCATTTTCGTCTAATTTGATTGGAGGCATTTTATATTTTTGGGCAAAATCAGCAGCAAATTTTCTAAAAAGCAGATGAATATCGTCTTTTCTGTCACGTAAAGGCGGCAAAGTAATATCGACAGTACTCAATCTATAATACAAGTCTTCACGGAATTTCCCTTTTTCGATAGCATCAAATAAGTTGACATTGGTAGCAGCCACAATTCGAACATTGGTTTTTTGCACTTGTGAAGAACCTACTTTTATAAACTCCCCATTTTCTAGCACACGAAGCAATCGCACTTGAGTTGTCAAAGGCAATTCACCCACTTCATCAAGGAAAATTGTTCCGCCATCGGCAACTTCAAAATAACCTTCACGAGTTCCTGTTGCACCTGTAAAAGAACCTTTTTCGTGGCCAAAAAGCTCACTGTCAATGGTTCCTTCTGGAATGGCTCCGCAGTTTACGGCGATGTATTTTCCGTGTTTTCTGTGTGAAAGGGTGTGTATGATTTTCGGAATACTTTCTTTTCCAACGCCACTTTCACCTACAACTAATACCGAAATATCGGTTGGTGCCACTTGAATTGCTTTTTCTATAGCACGATTGAGTTTCGGGTCATTTCCGATAATCTCAAAACGTTGTTTTATTGATTGAACTGTTTCCATATTTTTTTGTTTAAAGTTTTCTTTGTTTAAGGTTTAAAGTTCTCGCGAAAACTTTAAACCTTAAACTTTAAACTTTTTTTAATTCTTGGTTGTTGTCAACGTATCTTTTACAGGAGCTATTTTTTCTACTTTGTGTTTTGGAAAATAGGTTCTAATGATATAAAAAGTGGAACCAAATCCAACAATGAATGTAAGTATAGCAATAAGTATATTTTTTCTTGTCATTTTGTTTTTTTATAAATCTTTTTAGCCACGAATTACACGAATTGGCACTAATTTTATGTTTTTAAATAATTATTTCACGAATTTTCTATATTACTACTCTTTTATGTTGCAGAGATTTATTAGAAAAGTTT
>CAIOTL010000050.1 GCA_903861155.1 uncultured Bacteroidota bacterium | reverse complement strand
GATGGATTCAACCCAACCGTTGGAGGTTATCTTGACCTGCGAAACCTAACGTCAATTCCTGATGGATTCAACCCAACCGTTGGAGGTTCTCTTGACCTGCGAAACCTAACGTCAATTCCTGATGGATTCAACCCAACCGTTGGAGGTTCTCTTTACCTCGGAAACCTAACGATAGATGTGCCAAAAATACCATACGGAAACCCAATTTTGTCATGGGAAAATGGAAAATTCATTCTTTGCGATGGAATTTTTACCGAAGTTTTATCCAAGAAAAAAGGGTATTATTTTGTCAAAAAAATTAATTCTAAAGAAAAAATGTACCTGGTAACAGATGGTAAAAATACTCATTCGCACGGTAAGAGTCTGAAAAAAGCTAATGAAGATCTTCAATTTAAAATAATTTCCGAAAAGCTAAAAAATGAACCAATTTTAAAAGATACAATTATTACAATTGATTACTATCGATTGATTACAGGAGCTTGCGAATCAGGAGTTGAATCTTGGATTAGACAAAATAATATCATTAAAAAAGAATTTAAAGCAATTGAGCTATTGCCTTTATTAGAAAAAACAGATGCTTATGGTGTAGGTAAATTTAAGTCTTTAATTCAGTTTACATAATGGCAGTACTCGATGTTTATAAGACCCAAACTGGTAGATTCTTGCAATTAGTTAAAATAAATGAAAGTGGACTTCATCATTTTATTGAAGTAGATGATAATGTAAATCGTATTGCGGTTCCAGAAAAAAGAAATGGTTTTGGTCACGTAACGCGAAGAGTAAATCTAGTTTACTCCGAAGAAATAGTAGCAACTTTTAAAAAAATGAAATCACTATGAAAATAGAAATTAAAAAAATAGACGGGAAGTGGCTTATCAATGGTAAATCTTACGATAAAATAAGCGAAGAAGAAAAGAAATTCTTTGACGAATTTATCCTCGCAATGAGATGGCAGTTTGAGTGTGAGCTTTATGATAAACGATTAAAAAAAGTATCATGAATTACGATGACGAGAGGACCAATAGGACGTTTACCATATTCTGCTTAGGCTTTTTAATTGCTTTTTTAGTGGGCGGACTTGTCGGAGCTTCACTGGTAATAATAATAAAATAAAAACAATAAAATTTTAAAAACAATGAGTAAAAACAACACTTTAGAATTAATCCAAAATACTGCTCCTGGTAAAATTGCAGAGTTGGATATGGTGAAAGATAAGTTCATCAATAACTATAATCTTGCTAACGGAAGTACGCAAGGAGACTTGATGTATCATAGACAGCTGGTTCATTTTAACCAGCAAGTTTTGAAAAATTCAGCGGTAACCAATGCTGATAAATTCAGCTTGTATGCCTGCTTTGTGACAGCTGCAGTAAATGGATATTCTTTTGATCCAGAAGACAACGAAGTATATTTAATAGCTAGAGGCGGGAAAGCTTGCTTAGATAGACAAGCGGGTGCTCACGTTCGAAGATTAATCAAAACACGTCAAATTCAATTTGCTGAACAATCTAAGATAGTTTATAAAGGCGACATATTTGAGGTTGAGAATGGACGTGTTGTGAGACATGTTGAAAAATTCGAGACAGAAGAAATCATTGCTGGGTACATTCGATTCGTAATTGATGAAAAAGGTAATGATAGATTCTTTGTTTATCGCAAATCAGATTTTGATGATTGGAGAAAGAAATCGCCAAATCCAAAGACCATTCAAAAGAACGGTTCAAACGGAACTTACTTATCAGAATCACTTTGGGACAATGGAGTAATTGACGGAACAACTCCGGAACCTGGGTTTTTGAGAACCAAAATTGTAAAGCACGCTTGTAAAGAGAAATGTTGGGCTACTGGTTCTAATCCAGCAGGAGTTGAAACTTTCGAAGGTATTGAGATTGATGCAGAGGATGAATTGAAAGCGGTTGATCCGGAAGTGATAATTCCAATACAAGCAGCTGCAGAACCAAAAGAATATCAATCCTTCGAAGAAGTCCCTGCTGTATCAAAAGTTGACGAAGACGCATTTTAATTTATAACCAATCAAAAATTTTAGAGAAATGACAACAGATTTAGCAACACAAAGCCAATTGCAGGAAGTAATCCTGAGTGGTTCAGAAATATTACAAAGCAGTGAAATCCGAGTAAGCAAAGCATTATCAGTTGGAGAGAACATTCTTCAAGCAATTAAAGAAACTGGTATGAATGCAGATCTTGACGAGAGATGCAACAAATTTCTAGTGAATTGTAGAACTGCTAAAAACGATATTGAAGTTCAAAGAAAACCAATCACAGCTTTCTTTGATACAATCAGAAAGCAGTTCACGGAAACTGAAGGGAAACTAGATCCTAAAAAAGCAGATACCGTTGTTTACAAAATTCAAACTTCACGTGATGCTTATGTAAAGAAACTTCGTGATGAAGAAGTTGAAAAACAAAGAATCGCACAATTGAAATTGGATAAAGACAATGAGATGATAGAAATCAAAAGTTCTTTGGAAACTCAACTTTCAGAGTATGTTCAAAATCACATTTTGGAACGCAAACAAAAGCTTCAAAATTCATTCAATGGAATCACTTTAGAAACTTTTACCGAAAAATCAAAAGCACTTAAAACACTTGCCATTGCTTATAGCAGACAGCACTTTGATTTATTCTCACCAAACCATTTTAGAAAGTTTGTTACTCAAGAAGAAACTACTGTATTGCTTGATGAATTTATGAAATCAAAAGATTTTGATTTGATTTCAGCAGTTGTGGTTGGTGACATTCAAAAATTCAAATTGGAGTTGATCGAGAAATTACCATCATTAAAAACTAGTCTTGAAGAGATGGCTAAAGCTGGCGCTGAAGAGAAAAAAAGACTGGAGGCTGAAAAAGCCAAACGGGAAGCAGATGCCGAAGCAAAAATGAAATCGGATGCCGAGGCTAAAACGAAATCGGATGCCGAGGCTTTGGAACTTCAAAAAGTGGCAGACCAAACTAACGCCATGATGAATAACATGGTGCTTACTGATTCCGTAGCTCCCGAGACTAGAGATGGTTACAAAATTATATTACTCAATAAAACAGCCGTTGCCGAAATATTCACATTTTGGTTTCAACGTGAAGGAATGACTTTAACATTGGAGGAATTAGAAAAGAAATCAATTGCACAAATGAAAGCCTATTGCGAGAAAGTAGGTCATAAATCCAATGATGTGATTGTGAGCACTAACTTGAAATATGAACCAGTTTATAAAGCTGTAAATCGTAAATAATGAAAAGGAAAATCCAAGATTTAAAAGTAGGTGATACAGTTTGGAGTCAGCATTCTAGCCAAGCGCCTAATGAATGGAAAGTCGATTTAATTTCTAGTTCAAAATTAGTATTGAAGCAAGAAAGAGAATATGATAGAATAGCATCAAGAAATAAAGAAGACTTGACAGCATTCAAATTTATAGGATTTAGGGATTTTGGAAAAAGTGACAGCTACTATGATAGAATTTTCTATACAGAAAAGCTAGATGCCTTAAAAGCATATAGACAAACTCAAGATGATGATATCGAAAAAGTTTATGCACAGCAGATAGATTTTTTAGAAAAATTGAAAAATCTAAATGAGAAGATTAGAAATACTGACAAGCTAATTGCAATTGAATTAATAAAAAAATCAGTTTAATTATGGATCCGTATTTCGGCAGAAACGAAGTCAGTAATTCTGATTTGAGTTGGCTAAACGGTTACTGGAAGCCTCAAATGGATGATGTAGTAAAAGAGAAAGCGTACAAGTTCGGAACGCTGTTAGATGCGATAATCACAGAGCCTTTCAAAGTAGATTACTTCAAGTTTCAAGTTGACGGAGTTCAATATACTGAAGAAGATTTCCACAAAGGTTTGGAAATGAAAAAAGCCTTTATGAATGATCCTTTGGCCAAGAACATACTTTCTCAAAGTGATACTCAAAAAGTAATGATTGTTAATCGTTCGTTTCATTTTGAAGATGTGGATTTCAAATTAGATACCAGATGTAAGTGGGATTTATGGATGGATGGTATGGGGTGGGGTGGTGACTTAAAAAGCACCACTGCCACAACTCAAAAGCAATTTGAGGAAGCAGTTAGATTCTTTGATTATGATCGACAACGAGCTTGGTATATGGACATCGCAGGAAGTAATCAGGATGTTTTAATTGGAGTTTCAAAAGTAAACTTCAAAGTATTTAAAGTTCCAATTCGTAGGGATGATGAACTTTTCAAAAGTGGATTTAAAAAATATAATGAGCTCGCCTTTAAATGGTGGGCATTATTCGAAAACTAATGAGCAAAAAAGATAAAAAAAAGTCTATTCAGCATGTGACTTACAACAAAAAAGAGTTTTTAGCACCGGATTGCATAAAATCAATGAGTGCCATTCACACTAAAATCTATCCAGACGGTACCGGCATAATTAGAATTTCAAATTGTCATAATTCGATTAAGATTTGGAATAACATTGGAGACAAAGAAGAGGTTAAGGAGTTTGTTGATAAGATAAACATAATGATTAATTCATTAAATGATTTTAGAAATGAATTAATGAAAAGACACGGAACACATCACTTCTTTTCAGTTAGGATTTATGAACCTGAAGAAGTTAGTAAATCTTCAAAGCACGAAAATGAATAGTCTAATCTCATCATTCGAGGATATCAAAAAAGAACTTTCAGATGTTCAGGGTTTTCTTGAAATAACGATGTCAGAAGATGCCAACGAGGCAGTAGTAAGGGGAAATGATTTAGCAGTATATATGGCTAGAACTGGAAAGTTAGTAGCAGATTCTAAATACCATAGAGACCAAAAACTCAGAAGCGAAATGATTAAAGAATATCAGAAGCTTCTTGATTTTCCAGCAAGCGTAGCGGTCAAGTACACTGATACTTTAGTAGAAAGCGAAACTTACTTAATGACCTGGGCTACTAGATTAAATGCAAGTTGCACGCATCAGTTGGACTGGTGTAGAACTATAATTTCAAAAGCAAAAGCAGAAATGCAATCATTTCACGGATAATTTTAAACAATAATAGATTATGGAAATTTTAATTAAAAAGGCTGGCGTTACCAGCGGGTTATTTTTAACCTACGAATTCGAACAAACGGATTCAAACGTAAAAAATATTAACAAAACAAAGTCGGATTTACCGATTCATGACGATTTGAGAAAAGCTTTTCGTGCATTAATCCCCCACTTTGTTTTCATCTGTGAAGAGATTACCGACGAGGAACTGATATTGAAAGCAATCAATAATTACGATGAGTATTTGGAAGATAAAGAAACCTCTTTATATCCTGAATTTTTTAAGTATTACGTTTCAGATTTCACGTTGGCTGGTAAAGGAGACAATATAAAATTAAGAATCTCCGGAGCTAAAAGTTTGGAAAGCTTCGAGAGTATTTCTTTCACAGCTCCGGAAATCATTTTGGATTCTACAAAGTACAAATTCGTTGAGGATTTGAAGGATGCCGTTGAGGTTTTGAAACATGAAGTCATTGCTTATATGGAAGGTAAACATGCTCCAAAAGCACAAATGGAAATGTTTCCTGAAGAAGAGGAATACGAGGAAGAAGAAGCTTAATAGTTAAAACAATCAAATTTTAGAGAAATGCAGATAGTTCAACGCCCAAACGAGTTCCACGTTAAAATCGAATACAATCGATTCAGAGTAAATAATAATAATGCTATAAAGGCCATACCTGGTTCTTATTTTAATGGAGTACGTAAAGTTTGGGTAGTTCCTATGTACTCTAAAAATTATTTAGTTGAATTGTTTAATAATCAAAAATCATTTAATCCAATCGAGTTAATTGATGCTAGTGTTAATCTCCCTGAAGTATTTGGGGAGATTAAACCACTACCGGAGCTAGCTTATAATTACCCACTAAAGCTAGGTGCATTGAGAGATTACCAAGCCAAAGGAGTTGCCAGAGGCTTAGAGCTACAACGATTCATAAATGGGGATGAGCAGCGCCTTGGTAAAACACTTCAGACGATTGTTACACTGATGATTGCTCATGAACAAGGCAAACAAGTATTTCCATCATTGATTATTTGCCCATCATCTTTAAAACTGAACTGGGCAGATGAATTAAATCTTTGGGTAGGCGAAAAATCAATGATTATTGATAATAAAGTCAAAACAACATGGCACCGATTCTATGAACTTGGAATGAATAATTTCTTCATAGTGAACCCACAGAGCCTAAAAAGTTTCTTTGTTGATTATATGCCACCAAAAGGACAGATGACTCATTCAAAACAAATCGTGATGAATGAACGAATCAATATGTTCAAGTCAGTAGTTATTGATGAAAGTCATAGGTTCAAGGATCCAACAGCTCAACAAACCAAAATAGCTTTGAAGATTGCTAAAGGAAAAGAATGGGTAATCCTTCTGTCCGGAACTCCAGTAAAAAACAAGCCTGTTGATTTATTTTCTCAATTAGCCATAATGGGACGCTTGAATGATTTCGGAGGTCCTAAAGGATTTAAACCTCGTTACTGTGATGGTGGAAATGGTTCCAGCAATTTAAATGAATTGAAGTATTTACTTAACGAAAAATGTTTTTTTAGACGTGAAAGAGTTGAGGTGTTAGACAATTTGCCACCAAAGCAAAGACAGACTATCCTATGTACAATCACTACACGTGAGGATTACAATAAAGCACAAAATGACTTCGTGAAGTTCCTGGAGGAAAATGGATGTAGTGATGCTGAAATTGCTAGAAAGCTTCGAGGAGAAATTATGGTTAAGATGCAAGCTCTCAAAAAGATTTCGGCACTTGGAAAACTTACTGACGTGAAAGAATACATCCACGATGTGATTGATAGCGGTGAGAAGATTGTAATATTTTGTGTGCTCCACGCTATTGTGGATGAGCTTACTAAAGCTTTTCCTCATGCTTTAAAAATTACAGGACGTGAGACTGATGCTGAAAAAGAACAGGCGAAAACAAAGTTTCAGGCTTGTGCCAAATGTGGTACCAAGATAGAACATCATCAAGGTCAAGATCACGACTACGTGATGAATGATTTTAACGTGATGATTTGTAATATTCAAGCTGCTGGAGTTGGGCACAACTTTTCGGCAGCGCATGAGGTTGGATTTGTGGAATATCCTTGGACCGCTTCTGATTGCTTCCAATGTGAGGATCGTGTTTTTGATGCTAAGAAACCTAATCCAATGGTATGTACCTACTTCCTTGGACATAAAACCATTGACGAGGATAACTATGAATTGATTAAATCAAAGGCAGGGATATCTAATGCAGTTACAGGTTCAACGGATGAAATGAACACAGAATTTATCGACAAAGTAATTAACTCATTAGGTATAAAATAATGGCAGAAAATAAAAAAGGATTTGTTCTGTATGCTGATTTGCTAAATATAGTTAGTCAACTTCCTGATGAAACAGCTGGAAAATTATTCAAAATTATACTTCAATATGTAAATGATGTTGATGTATGTGTTGAAGATTTACTTTTAAAAATAGCTTTTGAGCCTATAAAACTACAATTAAAAAGAGACTTGCAAAAGTATGAAGTTACTAAGGAAGCTAAAAGTAATTCGGGTTTAATAGGTAATCTAAAGCGTTGGAATAAAGACTTATACGATTGTTTTTTAAAGAAAGAAATTACAATTGAAAAAGCGTTAGAAATCGCAAACAGTCGCAAATCATCGCAAACGGTCGCAAATATCGCTGTAACAGATACAGTAACAGATACAGTAACAGATACAGTAACAGTAACAGTAACAGATACAGTAATAAAAAAAGAAGAGAGGGAAAATAAAAGATTTTCCCCTCCCTCTCTCTCGGAGGTTCAAGATTATATCATCGAAAAAAAATATGGAGTTAACGCTCATTCTTTTTGGAATTTCTATGAATCAAAAAATTGGATGGTTGGTAAAAATAAAATGAAAGATTATAAAAAAGCTATTGCGGGCTGGGAATCGAGAGAAAAAGAAAATTCAAATAAAAATCAAAATGGAAAACAACAATTTGCAAATCCAGTCAAAACAGCCTACAAGTTTGATGCAGCTCGAATTATCGAAACCAATACTCGCTAAACTCAACGAAGATTTTCCAAAAGTAAAAAATGTTATAGTCGCACATGAAATTGAGGACTTGATGAATTATTTAATTCGAATTTTAAATATCAAAGTTTCAAACCAAGAGGACCAGGAGAATTTGGATTTTCAAATGCCAGTGATTTTAGATTTTATTAAATCAAAATTTGGATTGTTGACAATTCCAGAAATCAAAGAAGCTTTCAAAATGTATGTGGCAAAGGAATTTGAGGATATAAAAGTTTTCCGAATGCTGGATTGTATCGTAGTTGGCGAAATATTAACTGCTTTTACAAATTTTAGAAATGATAGTCTACGGGTTTATGACACTAAAAAACAATTATTATTAGCTGAGGTATCCCAAAGTACCGAAACAGAAAAAAAATCGATTAGGAATGAGTTTTTAGGGCAAATTTTCGATGAATTGAACAATCGAGGTTATAGCGATAATATTTGGCAGCTATGGGAGAAAGATTTTAAAACAAAAGAACTTACAGAATTCGCCAACAAAGTTAATGCAACGGTGACTAATTTAGAAAAGAAAGCCATGTATGCTACTGAACAGGAATTTTATTTAAACCAAATAAAATCTGAAATGATGACTAGTAGGCTACAATCAGCAAAATGGATTGTTGAAAATGCTAATAAGCAAATCAGGAATAAGCAAAAAATTAATTCCGTGGTTAATCGGTGCCGATGTTTGATAGGGTCGAAATATTTAAAAAACTACCTAACGGATTTCGAGGAATTTAAAAACCAAATAGAAAATGACTTGGACTGAAAATGATTTGAAAAACCTAAAAGCAAAGGGATTCAAAATTAACGATAAGCAGAATTCTAAACCCATCGAAATCGCCGTAATTAAATCTGCAAAAATTGTCAAACGCTCAATCGAAAAAGATACTATTCATGCGATACTGGATATGTTCAAACTCACAAATCAGATTGAAGATTTTGTTACGGAACTTCAATTTGACGAAAAGAGAAAATTTCGATTTGACTATGCAATACCAAGTTTGAAACTAGCAATCGAATATGAAGGAATTATGAGCGCAAAGTCAAGGCATACCACGATTAGTGGGTATTCAAAAGACATTGAAAAATACAACCTCGCTACGTGCTCAGGATGGCATATTCTAAGATACACGGCCAAGAACTATCTGAATTTAGAAACCGATTTAAAAAAAATACTAACAATCAAATTTAAAAACGAGTAAACATGAAAATATCAAAAGCATTCAAAGAAACAATCAAGGCGTATCTTGATAAAAGAGCAGCCGAAGACGAACTTTTTGCAGTCACTTACCAAAAAGAAAATAAAAGCATCGACGAGTGCTGCAACTACATTGTGCAATGTGCCAAAGAAGGAAAATGTGAGGGATATGATCCTTCTGAAGTTTTTAGCTGGGCAATTCATTACTATGATGAAGACGACATTAAAAATATCAAACCTATCAGCTGTAAAGTTGTTGTTAATCAAGCAGTGAAACTAACCGAAGAGGATTTAGTGGCTGCAAAAGATGAGGGGATGAAACTTGCTATTGAAGAAGCGAAAATATTAGCAATGAAAACTCTTTCTGAAAGTGTTGCATTACTATCTGAAGAAGATATTCAGGATGCCAAAAATCAAGCGATTGATAAAATAGCTATTGATCAAAAGAAAAAATTAGTTGCTAAGGCTGCCAAAAAGAAACCAACGGCTGAAGTGGAACAAATTGACTTATTTGCCTAATGAAACCGAGAACTAAACTACAGGTTGAGGTTTGGAATCTGCATAAAGAACTTTCAAACCCAAAAGAGCAAGAACCTCATGTGATTTCTAAGCATGAATTCTACTATACAACGCATTACAAGAATTTGGTTTGTATGGAATGTAATCACAGTTGGAGACCAGAACAAGTCTGGCAAGAGCAAGTTATAGGAGTTAAATGCCCTTCGTGTAATAAGAAACTGAAAAAAATTAGTACTGAGAACGGAGGAATGGCTAGCAGATATATAACCTATTCGGTGGTTCAAGTTGTTGAACGATTTCAAGTAGTAAGATACTTTTCCTGCTGGAAGCACATGTATAAAAACAAAATTCCACAATATAGCTTTAATAGTTTGTTTGAAGAATGGAAAGACTGGGACAAAAACAAAAAAGTAATAGTAGGAAGAACCAAAGGATGGACCGGTGATGGTTTTAATTCTACTGACTATGAAATACGATATGTCAATAATTCAGGATGGCGAGGTGATCCATACGCTGCTTTTGTTTCGGATTATAATTGTCCTGGAGCAGAATTTCTGCCAATATTTAAAATGTATGGATTAGCAAAACACAAGCATGATTGCGATTATAGAATTTTAATAGACAGGATTGAAAAGTCACCAAAAATTGAAACGCTATTGAAGTCTAGGCAAAATGAATTATTAGAATTTTCATTGTACAAAGACAGTCGCCACAACACCTATTGGGATTCAATAAAAATCGTAATCAGGAACAAATACAAAATCAAAGATGCCGGAATATGGTATGATTATTTGGATTTGTTGCGATACTTCAAAAAGGATTTACGAAATGCAGTGTATGTGTGCCCAAAGAATCTAAAATTAGAACATGATCGATTGATGAAGAAAAAGCGGGAGATTTTAAGGTTGGAAGAACAGGAAAGAAACCGACTTCAAATCATAAAACGCCAACAAAAACTGGAAAAAGCCATTGTTGATTATGTCGAAAGATGGAAAAATTTCTTCGAGTTGGAATTTAAGAAAAGAAATATTTCTATTTCAGTATTGAAAAGTATTGATGAATTCAAGGAAGAAGGAGACGAGCTCAAACATTGTGTTTATACCAACGAATATTATCTGAAGAAAGAATCTTTAATTCTTTCGGCAAAAGTTGATGGCAAGCGAGCCGAAACAATTGAGTTGAAACTTCCGGAACTCAAGATAGAACAATCAAGAGGTTTAAAAAATAAAGCAACTAAGCATCACGACCAAATCATTGATTTAGTTAATAAAAACCTTGAAAAAATTAGAAAAATAGTAATCAAAACAAAGCCTACAAGCAAAGAAAAATCGGCAGCGTAACAATTAAAAACAAAATTTATGAAAATCATATTAAGAAGTACGGAGTTATTAAAAAAACTTAATTTTTTAGGTGGAGTAATTTCAAACAGCAACACAATGCCCATTTTGGATAACTTCCTTTTTGAAATGGAAAATAGCCAATTGAAAATAACGGCATCCGATCTGGAAACCACAATGTCAACTATAATGGAGGTAGAATTCAATGGTAAAGCATCTGTAGCCATACCAGCTAAACTTTTGATTGAAGTTTTGAAAACATTTTCAGATCAATCTTTAGTTTTTACGACTCAAGAAAATAATACAATTGAAATTAGTTCTAATTCAGGACAATATGAAATTGCTTATTTCTCTGGAGAAGAATATCCAAAAGCCATAGTATTAGAAAATCCATCTTCAACATTAATTCCTTCCAAAATATTGGCAAATGCTATTAGTAAAACACTTTTTGCTACGGGTACTGATGATTTAAGACCAATGATGACTGGAGTATATTTTCAACTTTCAACAGAAGGTTTAATTCTAACGGCAACCGATGCTAATAAGTTGGTTAAATATTCCAGATCAGATGTGAAAGCCTCAGAAAATTCCAATTTCATTATGCCAAAGAAACCGTTGGGAGTTTTGAAAGGAATATTGAGTACCTTAGACGATACCGTTAAAATTGAATTCAATAATTCTAACGCTGTATTTTATTTTGAAAATTATATTATTTCTTGCCGTTTGATTGACGCTAAATACCCCAATTATGAAGCGGTTATTCCAAAACAAAACCCAAATAAATTGATAATTGACCGAAGTTTATTATTACAATCGGTAAAGCGCGTAGCTACTTTCTCCAACAAAACTACACATCAAATTATTTTGAAAATCGCAGGAACGGAACTAAATATTTTCGCTGAAGATATTGACTACTCAAATAAAGCTGACGAACGCCTTACTTGCAATTATGAAGGCGAAGACATTAAAATTGGATTTAACTCTCGTTTCTTGACTGAAATATTAAGCACGCTACAATCTACAATGATTCAATTAGAACTTTCAACTCCAGTTCGTGCCGGAATATTAAAACCAATTGATGGTTTGGAAGAGGGTGAAGAAATTATAATGTTAGCTATGCCTGTTAAAATATAAACCTAGTAAAATCAATACTTGAGTCTCTACTGCTCACACGGTGGAGACTCAATAATAAAAACTAACTATGGCGACATTAAAAGAAATAGAATTACGAATTAAAGAACATTCAATGCGATTGAATGAGCTAAGAGAAAAAGAACCTACAAAACTACGAAAAATAGAAGTTGTATATAGTTTAGTCAAGTTTTGGGAAGGTCAGAAAATATTAATAAGTAAAATTAAATTGAAATGAAAGAAAACAAAAAACCACAGAATCCAAATGCCTTTCCTTACGTAATTCCCGGTGACGAAAAAAAAGGATGGGATGCTGATGTAGTTGACGGAATGACTTTAAGAGATTATTTCGCAGCAAAAGAGATGCAAGGAATGGTAAGCAATCCAAATATAAAAATACCTGATGAAGCTGATTCTGAGTTTGATTCTTTTTCGGAAAGAGCTTACAGATATTCTGACGCAATGCTAAAACAACGTGAAAAATGAAAAAACAAGAAGCAATAGACCTTTTAAAAGCGGGAAAAATCCAAATCGAAAATGATTGCAAGGATAGGTTGGAGTTGCTGAAAGAGTTGACAGGATGGAAATATCTTGAAGGATCGAACATGTTTTATAAATTAGATAATAACATGAGAAACAAACCTTTTCCAGACCTTCCAATAATTAAACTTTCAGAAATTGAGGAAGATGAAGAAGAAGTTTGGCAGGTTTGGAATGGTAGAAATTGGGATGATCTCAAATACAAATGCAGACTAAAACCCAAACCAAACTACGGCCAAGAAATTCAAGCTTTGCAAGAAAAAGCAAAAGAAAACGGAATGCGAGCGGTTGTAACATTTGAGAAATTATGAAACTTATATCAACGACAGATTTTGTGTTGGATCAGCGTAAAAAGCAAGATACGGATAATATTAGGAGGTTTTGGGCTTCTGAACGTTATGCCTGCTTCTTAAAACGACTTTTAAAACTATGGATGTTTGTTCCTTGCGACGAAGATGGGAATGTTTTAGAAGACTGTGACTGCATTAGCGATAATGGTTGTTGTTCTAAAAGAAATAAATACCAACAAGCAAAAGAAAGGGGTTTGTTTGAGGGGTTTGAAATGTATAAAGGAAATCCATACAACGAATACAAGGCAAGAGCCGTTATAAAAGATTATTTTGATGAAAATTGGAATATAGAAAGAATAATTCATTGGGAATTAGAACTAACCCCAACTGCACAAAAACAAGTAGGACTATGAAAGCACTATCAATAAAACAGCCTTGGGCTAGCTTAATCGCTCACGGAATAAAAGATATTGAGAACAGAACCTGGAGAACTCACTTTCGTGGGAGGATTTTTATTCACGCATCAGCTGATAAAAAACAAAAACCAAATTTTACACGTGAGCAAAATAATGCAATGTATAATTATTTTATGACTGATGGAATTAGGCCAAAAACATTTTCAGCAATCATTGGCGAAGTTGATATCATCGATTGTGTTATCAATCATTCTAGTATTTGGGCAGAAAAAACAATTCAATTTGAAGCATTTGAAACGCAAAAACCAATCTATAACTGGGTACTAGCAAATGCAAAACTTTACGACAAACCAATTCTAAACGTAAAAGGGAAGCTTTCGTTTTGGTATCCTGACGTTGATATTGTTGAATGTGTCGGTTGTGGAAACAAATTTGACTCTGAAACAATGAGAGAAGATGATGAAGAAGAAAAGTTTTGTATTGAATGTTTCGAAGAGTTATTTCCAATTTACAGAGACTGCTTTACAAAACAAGAAGTAAAACAACAACTATGATAAATCCAAAAATTAAAACAAAAGTTATTCATTCAGAATCAAAAGATGCTTGGAATATAGTAGCAGTAGGATTAGGTATGAAATATAAAATTGCTAGAGTTCCTTATTTAGTAACTAAGGATGAAGTATTTGATAACATAGAAAAAAATGAAGCACAATACCATGCTTTATTTATTTCACAATGTTTCAATAAATCAGATGATTTAATGCCGTTATTAGAGACATAAACTATTAAAACAACAACTATGAACATAGAAAAAATAAAAATAAAATTTTGGCTGGAGTATAGTAGTGGTAGTAGCTCCCTTGCCATTGGCAAAAAGATTGTCATTTACATAGAAGAACTTCAAGAATTATCTATCGAAGAAGAAGAAAAAATAAAGCAATTTTTTAAAACGTTAAGAACATAAATGCTTAATCCCAACAATACATACTCCAGAAAATCAAATATAATTTATGAGAATGATATTCCAATCATAATTTTAAAATGTAATTTCATTGATATTGAAAACTTTCTAAAACTATTATCAATTATATGAACCGGTTTATAGTAATGTTTCCAGAATTAGTAGAAAAAATAGAACCAAAAAAAATCACTGAACAAT
>CAIOTL010000049.1 GCA_903861155.1 uncultured Bacteroidota bacterium | reverse complement strand
CTGGAAAGTGGTGGTCAGTTTGCTCCGATACTGGTGGTCAATTTGAACTGGAAATGGGTGGTCAATTTGACCGGTTTTTCCACTTTGGCTTGATTAAAAAGATTTTGAATGTATCGTTATTGATGGAGGTTTTATCGACAGTGACAAAAAACGTCAATACGTTGATGTAAATAAGTTAAAAAAACGTCAATACATTGATGTTTTTATGTATTTTTGTAAAAAAAAATAAAGTCGTGCAAAAATTAGTTAGTCAATTTTATGAAAAATACGCACTGGTACAAACCCAGCAAGTGAGAGATTTTATGCATACCATAGATTGGGATAATCGATTTATTGGCATAAAAGGAAGTCGAGGTGTGGGCAAAACAACACTTTTGTTGCAGTACATTCGTTTGAATTTTGAACCCAACAAAAGTGTTTTGTATGTTAGTTTGGATCATTTGTATTTTCTCGAAAACACACTTTATGATTTGGCAAGTGATTTTTATAAAAAAGGGGGGCTGTTTATAGCTATTGACGAGGTGCATAAATATCCCAACTGGGCTATCGAAATTAAAAATATTTATGATGCTATGCCCAATCTTAGATTGGTTTTTACAGGTTCTTCCTTGTTACATATACAACAAGCAAAAGCCGATTTAAGTAGGCGTGTAGTAGTATATACTATGCCTGGATTGTCATTTAGAGAATTTATTCAGTTCGAAACACAAATCAAATTGGATAGCTATACCTTAAAAGAAATTGTTGACAATCCTGTAGCCATCAGCATGGCTATTACACAAAAAGTAAAACCCTTAGTTTATTTTGAGAATTACTTGGATTATGGCTATTATCCCTTTTACATCGAAAACAAAAAATCGTTTCATCAAAAATTGAGCGAAGTTATACTCACTGTTTTAGAAGTCGATATTCCACAATATGCTTCTATTCCAGTCTCGAATAGTGTATTGTTAAAAAAATTATTGGCAGTAATCAGCAATTCGGTTCCTTTTAAACCCAATATGAATGCCATTAGTGAGCGAACAGGAATAAGCCTTAATACAATGAAAAATTATTTAAGATTGTTGAATGATTCGCAGCTTTTGCAACTTATTTATGTAGAAGACAAAGGAATTAATAGTTTGGGGAAACCCGAAAAAATTTTCTTAAACAACCCCAATCTAATGTATAACTTAGGGATTGATGCCGATAAAGGAAATATTAGAGAAACCTTTTTTTTAAATCAAGTACACTATAAACATGTTGTTTTTGCCTCTAAAACGGTAGATTTTATGGTGGATGGTAGGTATGAATTCGAATTAGGAGGCAGGAACAAAAAACAGAAACAAATTAAAGGATTGCAAAATGCGTTTATAGTAAAGGACGACATCGAAATAGGATCTGATTTGACTATTCCCTTGTGGTTGTTTGGATTTTTGTATTAATATTTGTTTTATAAAATAACGCTTTTTGGGAAACTAGGTGTGTATAACGAGAATTATAAAATCGCTGGTGATTATGAGTTTTGGATTCGGTGTTTTTTAGATAAATCAACTACTTCAAAGAGTTTTACGATTCCTATTGCTGTTTTTCAGTTGAATGGAATTTCTCAAGAAGGTGGCTGGGGCAAAGAACATGAACAAATAGAGCAAGAATTGTTACCTCATTTAATGGCTGATTTTAAACATTTCGAGAAATTGTTGACCTATGAGAATTCAAGAGTTTTAAAAGCAATAATTAAAATACAAACATGGTTTAAAAAATAATTTTCTAAAAGGCATCCTTTGAGTTAAAAATCCAAACCTATTTATAATTAAAAAGAGAAGTGAATTATTATTTGATTATACTATTTGATTCCTTTCGGTATTGAGATGCACTCTTACTGGTATATGCTT
>CAIOTL010000048.1 GCA_903861155.1 uncultured Bacteroidota bacterium | reverse complement strand
CGTAGAAATTTCAAAACCCTTAAATTAGATTTCAAATTAATTAACTATTAAAATTAATCAATGCCTTCTTTTTTTTATGAAATTTTAAAATAAAACCAATTTCTTTTGGCTTAGCCAAAATAGAAGAGTAGAATGTGTGAAAAATGATTTATTTTTACACTGAAATTAATTAAAAAAGAATCTAATGGATTGGATAACCGTCAAAGAATACGAAGATATCACTTATAAAAAATGCGATGGGGTAGCTAGAATAGCTTTCAACAGACCCGATGTACGGAATGCGTTTCGCCCGAAAACTACTTCGGAATTATACCAAGCCTTTTATGATGCCCAAGAAGACACTTCGATTGGAGTGGTTTTACTTGCTGCCGAAGGACCTTCTTCCAAAGACGGAATTTATTCTTTTTGTTCTGGAGGAGATCAAAATGCCCGTGGTCACCAAGGTTATGTGGGTGAGGACGGTCAGCATCGTTTGAATATTCTCGAAGTGCAACGCCTTATTCGTTTTATGCCAAAAGTCGTTATTGCCGTAGTTCCAGGTTGGGCGGTTGGTGGAGGTCACAGTTTGCATGTGGTTTGCGATTTGACTTTGGCAAGTAAAGAACATGCTATTTTCAAACAAACCGATGCCGATGTAACAAGTTTTGACGGAGGGTACGGTTCGGCTTATTTAGCGAAAATGGTGGGGCAGAAAAAAGCGCGCGAAATTTTCTTCCTTGGGAGAAATTATTCCGCTCAAGATGCTATGGATATGGGAATGGTCAATGCCGTGATTCCGCACACCGAGTTAGAAGATACCGCTTTTGAATGGGCACAGGAAATTTTACAAAAATCACCAACCTCCATCAAAATGCTGAAATTCGCCATGAATCTTACCGACGACGGAATGGTGGGACAACAAGTTTTTGCCGGCGAAGCCACGCGTTTGGCGTATATGACTGAAGAAGCAAAAGAAGGCAGAAACGCCTTTCTTGAAAAACGGAAACCAAATTTTGAAAAAAAATGGTTGCCATAATCTTATTCTAGTAACAAATTAACGATTAACCGAATTAACAAATAAACATAGAAAATGAAACACTGGATTCAAGCCGCACGATTAAGAACCTTGCCTTTGTCGGTTTCGGGAATAATAGTGGGAAGCATGTACGCCCTTAGACCAACGGATAATATCGATACTCCAACAGAAGTTTTTAGTTGGACCATTTTTGGTTTTGCGATTTTGACAACCTTAGGATTGCAGGTTTTGTCCAATTTTGCCAATGATTACGGAGATGGAATGAAAGGAACCGATAATGAAGATCGGGTAGGTCCAAAACGGGCACTACAGAGTGGAGCGATTTCTCCAGCAGCGATGAAACGGGCAATTATTGTAACTTCGGCCTTGACTTTGATTTCGGCAATGGTGCTGATTTATTTCGCTTTTGCAGACACTAATATTGGCTATTCCTTATTTTATCTCGTGTTGGGAATTTTAGCAATTGCTTCGGCAATTCGCTATACTGTGGGCAATACAGCCTATGGTTATAGAGGTTTTGGCGATTTATTTGTATTCGTATTTTTCGGATTAGTAAGCACCTTAGGCGTGAATTTTTTATATTCAAAACAAATCAACTTCGACTTGTTTTTACCTGCAACTGCTATCGGATTTTTAAGTGTTGGGGTGCTGAATCTGAATAATATGCGCGATGAAGCATCGGACAGAAAATCAAATAAAAATACCATCGTTGTGAAAATTGGTGGAGCAAGGGCGAAACAATATCATTATTTTCTAATTGTTTCGGCAATGGTTTTAGTAGTAGTTTTTGCGATTTTGAGTACCTATCGATGGGATCAATATTTGTTTTTATTGGCTTATATTCCTTTAACTAAACATTTAATTGCAGTCTATAAAAATCAAGAAACTAAGGCTTTAGATCCAGAATTAAAAAAATTGGCGTTAAGCACTTTTGCCCTTTCGATACTATTGGCATTATGTATGGTTTCGCTAATTCAAGACCTAATTGTAAATCTCTTTTTGGGAGGAAGATAAACAACTTAAATCCTATTAAAATGAAAATAACATTTTATGGTCACGCGGCATTAGGAATTGAAGTGGGAGGAAAATATATTTTGGTTGATCCTTATATTTCGGCAAATCCAGAAGCTTTCCATATCAACATTAATGAAATAAAAGCAGATTATATTTTGCTGACTCACGCGCACAGTGATCATATTCTAGATGTCGAATACATTGCTAGTCGAACCAATGCAATTATCGTTTCTAATTTTGAAGTGGCAACATATTACGGGCAAAAAGGGTTAAAATACCATCCCATGAATATCGGGGGGAGTTGGAAATTCGACTTCGGAAAAGTAAAATATGTCAATGCCGTTCATTCAAGTTCCTTTCCTGACGGCAGCTACGGTGGAAATCCCGGCGGTTTTGTTATCGAAGGAGAACATAAAAATATCTACATTGCTGGCGATACCGCACTTGCGATGGATATGAAATTGATTCCTTTGCGAACCAAACTCGATTTGGCAATTCTCCCAATCGGCAACAATTTCACGATGGATATTGAAGACGCTATTCTTGCCTCTGATTTTGTCCAATGCGATAAAATATTGGGCGTTCACTATGATACTTTCGGTTACATAGTCGTCAATCAAGAAGACGCCATACATCAATTTTTCAATAAAGGTAAAGATTTAATGCTGCTGAAAATTGGAGAAAGCATCGAATTATAGTTCATTGCGAAGCATGAAGCAAAGCAATCTCATTATAATTAGGAGCTATTTCCAACTGTACGCTATAGCCCTTGTAGCGAACAACGCCTCAAGAGGTAATTGCGAGAGCAATTGGCCTTCAGGGCTAGGGCAATCAATATGTAATAAAATGAATTGTAGAAAAATAATTACACTGCTTTTAATTAGCATTTCATTCCAGTCTGTTTTTGCTCAAAAAGACGGTTATTGGGACAAAGAAAGAGCCATTACAAAACAAATCGTCGTTTCGGCAAGAGATAGAATCGTTATCAAAACCGAAGATTTTCCTGAAGGAACCACCGAAGTGGTCTATAGAATCACACTTCTTGGCGAAAATCAACAATTGGCCAATAGCCTAGTTTCAGTTTTGAAATCGATTCCGGATCCAACAGGAATAAGCCAAGGATCGGCAGGTGTCGTCTTTCTTTTATCAAAAATTTCAGGCGATGATAAATGCAAATACGCTATTTTTTCGAACGAAGTCTTGGCTTCGGAATACAAAATAAGCGGAAAAACGGCTAAAGCATGTTGGTCGCAAGACGAAGCCGTAAGTAAAGACGCGAAACTTCTTTCGGTAGACAAATCGTCTTGTTTAAAACTGAATACTACAAATATGTGGTTTGGTTTCGAAAGTAAAAATTGGATCCTGAACCAAAAAATTATTCTGGAAGTGGTGCCCTGGGTCGACACGAAACTAAGCCGTGGCTGGAATTTAGATAACCGAAAACGGATAATCAATCAATGTAAAACGTCTGATTTAGCTAAAAAACTACCCAATTCAGATGAGTTTTGTGTTTGTATTCTTGAGAAACTACAAAAAGAATACAAGTTTCAGGAATTTCAGAAACTATTGGCTGTCGAAAAATCGAAAGCTTTCAAGGATTTCGGAAACGCTTGTTTAAGCGAAACGGGCGCTTCTAATATGATTTTTTCTAATTTGCGCAACCAAGCTTCAGATTTAGTAAAACAAGGCAAATATGGCGACGCTATTGCGAAATTGTTGGCTATTGTTGCGGACAATAAAGCCAAAGTCGAAGATTATAATGCACTTGGAAACGCTTACCTAATGACCAAACAATACGGAAAAGCAATTAAATTCCTAAAAGAAGGGGAGAAACTTGACAATTCGGAATTGTTGATTCAATTGAATTTAGCGCACGCTTATTTGTTCGACAACGACTTTAAATCAGCTAAAAATATTTATAAAAAATACCAATCCCAAAACGTAACCGATAGCCTAAGTTGGACTCAAAAAGTAAAACTGGACTTCGCAATCTTCGAAAAAGCAGGATTGCCAAATGCTGATTTTGACAGAGTTTTAAGATGGTTTGAGGATTAGGGAGCTATTTTTAAGAATTATATTTGAATAATAGTATATCCCCTAAGGATAAAAATAGGGGGATTCAATATAGCAACAATCAAACTCGAGTTATTAGTAATTGTGAATAAAACGAAAAATCAGGATATCATGAAAAACCTTCAACCTATAACTTACAACTTTTAACGTACAACCTAATAATCTAAAACCCACTTGAAAGCAACCTATCACAAATATATTCTTCATTTCAGGCACCCATCAGGAACTTCTCGTGGGGTCATGAACGACAAAGAAACCTGGTTTATTATTCTTGAAAAAGAAGGTAAAAAAGGAATAGGCGAGTGCGGAATTTTACGCGGATTAAGCATTGACGATCGACCGGATTACGAAACAAAATTGCAATGGACTTGCGCTAATATTCACCTTGGTGAAAACCTGCTTTGGGAAGCTTTAATCGAGTTTCCTTCAATACAATTTGGAATCGAAATGGCCTTCCGATCTTTAGACAGTGAAACTCCCTTTTTGCTCTTTCCTTCTGAGTTTACCAATTCCGAAAAAACCATTCCGATTAATGGTTTGGTTTGGATGGGCGAGGAGTCGTTTATGAAGCATCAAATCGAGGAAAAACTAGCCCAAGGTTTTCGTTGTATTAAACTTAAAATTGGAGCGATAGATTTTGATAAAGAAATACAATTATTACGCTATATTCGGCAACATTTCACACCGGCCCAAGTCGAAATTCGAGTCGATGCAAACGGAGCTTTCGACCTAACTTTAGCTTTAGATAAAATTAAACAAATTGCTGGTTTTGAAATACATAGTATAGAACAGCCAATACAAAAAAACAATACTGACAGTATGGCAGAGCTATGTAAACGGACACCAATTCCTATTGCTTTAGACGAAGAGCTGATTGGTGTGTTTTCATTAGAAGAAAAAGAACAATTATTACAGAAAATCAAGCCACAATATATCATTTTGAAGCCGAGTTTTGTGGGTGGTTTTCGAGGAACAAAAGAGTGGATTTTACTAGCCAAAAAGTACAAAATAGGTTGGTGGATTACTTCGGCTTTGGAGAGTAATATCGGTCTAAATGCCATTGCACAATGGACCTATTTACAACATAATTCCATGCCACAAGGATTAGGTACAGGAGCGCTTTATACGAATAATTTTGATTGTCCTTTGCAGGTTTCAGAAGGGCAATTAGGGTATGAAAAACAATGGAAATGGGAATTTTATTTCGAACGTTTTTCGAACATTTGAGAGGTGTTTTTAGGGTAACGCAATCTGAAATCAACGAATTTGATGCCAAAAAAATGATTTAAAATCAGTATTCAAGGGATTATTCGAGCCACTTTTGTGCAATGGAAAATAAACCAACTAACGATGCAACTCAATATTTTAGCACGAATGGAAAACAATATTTCTAGAACAATCAAATGCAGCAAACCACCCTATTTAAAAAAGGGAGATACCATTATGATTGTGGCTCCAGCTGGTTTTGTGGCTGATTCCACCGAATTGGATTCTGGGATTGCTTTGGCTAAAAGTTGGGGACTCGAAGTGGTTTTGGGCAAACACGTTTTCAGCAAGCACAATCATTTTGCCGGAACCGACGAGGAACGTCTTCATGACATGCAATTAGCACTCGATGACAAACATATCAAAGCAATTTGGTGTTCAAGAGGCGGTTACGGAACGGTCCGCATCATTGACCAAATTGATTGTACGGCTTTCGAAAAAAATCCAAAATGGGTTGTGGGCTTTTCCGACATTACCACTTTGCACAGTCATATTCACAATCTTGGCATAGCGACCATTCACGCCACGATGCCCGGCGGAATTCATTCTGCTACCAATGAAACAAAACAAACGCTCTATAAAGCCTTATTTGGCTATGATTATGGCTTTGAAATTCCATCTAATCCGTTGAATAAAAAAGGAAGGACCAAGGGGGTTTTAATTGGCGGAAACTTGTCGATCATTAATTCAATGATAGGAAGTAATTCCCAAATCAATACGTACGGCAAAATATTGTTTATTGAAGAGGTGGGTGAGGATTTGTATCGCGTAGATCGAATGATGTACTCGGTAAAACGCAGTGGCTTGCTGAAAAATCTCAAGGGTTTAATTGTTGGAGATTTTAGTTATGATAGCGAGAAGAATACTTTGTTTGGCGGAAGTCATAGAGAAATCATCCTGAATGCGGTAAAAGAATACAATTATCCTGTGATTTTTGATTTTCCTGCCGGACACAGTAAAGATAATCGGACATTGATTTTTGGAAAAGAAATTAAAATCGAAGGGAATGATGCTACGTCAAAAATCAGCTATTAATTTTGGGTTAGTCTTTAATAAATTCTCCTAAATTTTCTTTTTTGAATCAAGTGGAACGGCTATTTCAGAAATTGGTATCATGATAATTTAGAATTTGTAACCTTGTACTTTTTGTACTAATTGTTTAATTCTTCTTTAAAACTGCTAACTATTCAATAAGCCATTTAGCTTTATTGTCATTCCGAGGTACGAATAATCTCAACTCGCGAGAGTAATAAATGTGATTGCTTTGCCTGTTCATTTTGCTTGAGTCCTCCTTCGTCTGACACGAGGGCTATGCCCGAACTGGCGAAGCAATGACAATTTAGGGCAAGTGCCAATCTATACTGGATGAAAAACTAAAATTATTTGAGTAACTTTGATCTCCCATCTTATTATTTTTCCAATGAGCCCTTTTCCTTCTAAAAAGGGCCGGAGATGAGGACTATTCTTTAAAATATTTTTGGATCAACGCTCCCAACGATTTTATATTCACCGGTTTCGACATATAATCGGTGCAGCCTGCAGCAATAGCATCATCACGATCACTCTGCATACCATTGGCGGTTTGTGCAATAATTATCAGGTCTTTGTTGAATTCCCGAATTTGCTTCGTAGCATCATAACCACCCATTTCCGGCATATTAATATCCATCATAACCAGATCAATATCAGGATGAGTACGGCAAACTTCTATGGCTTCAAGTCCGGTGCTCACTTTCAAAATTTCCTTACTGTAGGGTTTTACGGCAATCGTAATAAGCAATTTAGATATGGCATCGTCCTCGACAATCAATATTTTCAGGTCTTTGATTTTGTTTTCTTCTTTGATTTCTGAAGGCATTTTTTGGGTTTCCTTTTTTTCTTTCAATTCATATTCTGCATTGAACGGAATAGTAAAATAGAAGGTGCTTCCTTTGCCTAGTGCACTTTCGACCCAAATTTTACCGCCAAGCATTTCCACATACGCTTTTGAAATGGCTAATCCTAAACCAGAACCTTCATGAGTTCGCGTGATGGTTTCATTGGCTTGTCTGAATCTTTCGAAAATTATTTTTTGCTGTGATTTCGGAATTCCCAAACCACTATCTTTCACGAAAAACTCCAGATTTTTTCCCTTTCGTTCACAGCCAAATTCTATCGAACCCGAATCGGTAAATTTAATGGCGTTCTTGATTAGATTAGTGAGAACGGCATATATTTTTTCCCTGTCGGTTAGAACAAAGGATTCCTTTGGAGATAAATTCTTAGTGGCTACAAGTTCAATTCCTTTTTGTTTCGTTTCAGGTTTGAAAAAGGTAGTTAAGTAATCAATCTGTTCATTCACATTAGTTTCAGATAACGAAACTTCCATTTGTCCTGATTCTACTTTCGAAATGCTGATGATATCATTGATGATGTTGAGCATTCGTCTTCCGCTTTTCTCTATGATTTTGATGTATTCTTGCTGTTCATCACCAGTTAGTTTTGGCTCTTTTAAAAGTTCGGTAAAGCCAAGGATTCCGTTCATTGGAGTTCTAATTTCGTGACTCATATTGGCTAGAAAAGCCAGTTTTAGACGGTCGCTTTCTTCGGCCTGATTCTTGGCTCGGATCAAATCCAATTCTATATTTTTACGATCAGTAATGTTCTCTTTGATATCAATATAATGCGTAATTTTTCCCTGCGTATCCACGATGGGCGATATCGATGCGGATTCCCAGTATAATTCTCCGTTTTTTTTCCTGTTGTGAAACTCCCCCCGCCATTCTTTACCAGCCACCAGGGCTTGCCATAATTTTTTGTATTCTTCCGGCGAGGTATATCCTGATTTTAAAAACCGTGGATTTTGGCCAACGACTTCATCTAAACGGTAGCCTGTTGTTTCTTCAAATTTTGGATTTGCATATTCTATTTCTCCCTTAGTGTTAGTAATAATAATGGTTACCGGACTTTGCTCCACGGCTTGCGAAAGTTGGTGTATTTTTTCCTGAGTGCGTTTGCGCTCCGTGATATCGTGAACAATAATTTGAACAGCCGCTTTGTGTTCGAAAATAGTAGGGATGGCTTTTATCTCGACATCAATGGTATTGCCGTAGATACCAATAAATTTTTCTTCGACGGTTGCCGAAGCGTTATTATCCATGACTACCTCCTTCATCCTTTGAATAACGCTCAATTGGCTATCGGGATGAATAAATTGCAGCACAGGTTTCCCTATAAAATCAGACCTGTTTTTTGCTCCCATCATGCGAAGACCTTCGTCGTTGATGTAAATGATTTTATCGTCGGAATAAATGGCAACACCATCTGGGGAACCTTCCACCAGACCACGGTATTTTCCTTCGCTTTCGCGCAATTTTTCCTCGATATTTTTCTGCAAAGTGATATCAGTGATATAGCCATGCCATAATACTGATCCATCTTCTTCTTTTTGAGGAATAGCTTTACCTAATACGAAAAGAATTGTACCATCTTTGTGCTGAACGCGATATTCCTTACTCCAAGGAGTTAGTTTTTGTGCTGATTCCTGAATAGATTCGCTCACAGCTACTAAGTCATCAGGGTGTAAAACTGAAAATACTTTCGTGGCATCTTCTTTTACTTCATCTGGATATACATCGTAAATTTGTTTTATTCCATCACTGGCATAAGGAAAACAGGAACTTCCATCTGGTCGTAATCGGAATTGGTATACGACTCCCGGCACTCGGCAGGTAATATCATGGAAAAGTTGGAGTGTTTTTTCCTGAATAAGCTCTGCTAGTTTTCGCTCTGTGATATCCTGGCAAGTCCCTTCGGCACGCAAGGCTTGCCCTTGATCGTCTCGAATAATTTTCCAACGTTCTTCCACATATTTTATTTGACCATCGGGGGTAATAATCCGGTGTTGGGCTGAGTTGAGCGTGTTCGTTTTTATCGAATGGACAAATCGGGTTTCTACCTGGGTTCTGTCTTCAGGATGAACCAAAGATAAAAAGGTATTCAAGTTTAATTCATTTTCTTTGGGTTGAATCCCAAAGATAGTATAGTTTTCTTTTGACCAATAAACGGTACTAAAGGATAAATCAGTTTCCCAATTACCTATTTTTGCCAAGGCTTGAGCCTCAATTAATCGCGATTTGCTTTTTTGTAGTTTTTCCTCGATACGTTTTTGTTCGCTGATGTCAGTTAAAGAGGTGGTTCGAACAGCTTTTCCTTTATAATCCATCGTCTTTCCTAACAATAGGCAAGGAAATGTGGTCCCATCTTTTCTTAAAGCGCTAACTTCGTAGGGTTTATCGTAACCCGAAAGCATATTTTTTTGTACAAACTCTCGGTCTTCGGGTATAATCCATTCGATCGCGGGTTGGCCAATGGCTTCTTCATTAGTATAACCAAACATTTCTTTGGCAGCACTATTTTGCTCAACGCAAATACCCTTTTCAGAAATAAATATGGCTTCAAATGTGGCATCACTAAATCCTTGAAGTTTTTCCTGGCTTAGAAGTAGTGCTTGCTCTGCCTCCTTGCGTTTTGTAATATCAGTAATCACGGCAACAAGACTGAAAGTACCGTCGGAGTTGCTTTTTCTCGATAGGGATGCTTCTCCCCAAAAAGGAGACCCGTCTTTTTTTAGTAGGTGTCTTTCATACAAATTGGATTCATACCCTTCATTGTTAATTTTAACTAGATTTTCTTTGCTTTTTTCTAAAGAATCAGGGTGTATAATGTCTGTGATAGACATACCTGTCAATTCCTCTTTGGTATAACCAATCATTTTTGGCCATGCATCGTTAAAAAGGATAAATTTACCTTTGCTATCAGTCTCTACGATTCCAGAATTCGCAGCACTAAAAATGGCCGAGAGGTTTTCCTCGCTTTCCCGGAGCAATACTTCACTTTCCTTGCGCTGGCTAATATCGCGGGCAAGGAGTATATAGTGTAGGTCTTTAGCATCATCATTTTTTATAGGCGAAACCGAAAGTTCAAACCAAAATTTCCCATGGGACAAATCGAGCGAATATTCTTTTCCGGTGGACCAGCCTTTTTCTTTGGATTCCTGTAGGGCTTCGAAACAAACTTTTGACGCCTCGGCAGGCAAAACCTCTTGCACTAGTTTTCCCATAAACTCGTCAGGCGGTAGGGCGAGTAAATCATCACGATGGGATTGATAATGGTAAATCCTGCCGTCTTGCCCCACCTCAAACAACAAATCTGGAATGGATTCAAGAACGGTTGCCAAACTTTCGTTGACTTTTTTGATGTTGTTTTCCAACTGCTTGCGCTCGGTAATATCGCGGGTAATGTTCATTACCGCCGGTTGGTTGAGGTAGTCTATCAAAATAATCTCTACCTCAACATTTCTCAGGTTACCCTTTTTGGTTTTGATATTGGTTTCAAAGTCAATCTTGCCCTGAGAACGCAAGGTTTCTAATCTGGATTTTATTTTTTTGTCCGAAACAGATTCTAAATCCCTTATAGTCATTGACAAAAGTTCTTTTTTGGTAAAACCAAATAGTGCCGTCGTAGCTGGGTTTGTTTCTAGGAATTTACCGGGTTTGCCGTCTGCACCTAATCTGAATATAGTGATGCTGTCTTTGTTCGCATCGAAAAGAGTATGGTATTTTTCTTCGCTTATTTTTGTCTTTTCTTCTGCTTTTTTGCGTTGAGAAATGTCAAGCATCGTCACCATACATTGTTTGCCTTCGTCGCTGGCAATTCCGGAAAGGTGAACACATACGGGACTATTGGAAACACCTGACAAAATTACTTCGCAGGTTTGTTTGGCTTTACTGTCTATTAGTTCTTCGAAAAATAAATTGAATATAGGCCTTGTTTCGTCCGAGACAAAAATTCCGAATCGTTTTTTTAGTAAATAGGAGCGTTCTTTACCCAGAATAGCTGCACCACTAAAGTTGATCTCTATAATTTCGCCATCATTCGAAAGCGTGAAATAACCTGAGGGGGCAAAATCGTATAAGTTGATGTATTTTTCAGCATCCATTTCGGCTTGTTTTTTAGCCAAACTGAGTTCCTCGTTTAGCATTTCGAGCTCAATCTGGTGTACATCGAGTTCGTGTATCAGCTTGAGTGCTTCTACCTCTGAAAGATTCAAATGGGAGACCGAAATAGTTTTATAGAGTACTGCTTCGGCCTTTTGGCGAAGAATGTCTGCTGGAGATTGGGGCGATTTATTTTTCATAATTAGGTTGTGGTAATTACTGATTTCCCTTGGTACCTTTCTTTTCGTTTTTGCTGTCGATATTCCTGATAAAACATTGGATTACCTTGTGATTCCCCACTGTAAATATCTCGCTAATAAAGTTAACATTAATTTTTCGACCATCGGTGGTGGCAAGAGGTAATCCTTCATAATTTACAGATTGTTTTTCTTGTATTGCCATGAATTTATCTTTATTGTCGAAAATGTCTTTGAAGAATCCAACTTCCCAAATGGCTTTTTTATCCAGTTTGTCTTTTGGATTTCCCAACATATGGGTCAAAAACGGATTCATATCCTCGATGTTTCCCGTTTCGGCATCAAGAATAAGAATTCCGTCTTTCGACGATTCGAACAAACTGCGATACTTGATTTCAGAGATCTTTAACTTTTCTTCGGTTAGTTTATTTTTGGTAATGTCACGTATAAAACATTGAATTATCTTGTGGTCATCAACGGAGTATACATTGCTGATGAACTCTACGTTGATCTTTCTTCCATCGATGGTTTCGAGCGGTAAATTGTCATAACGAATGAATTTTTTCTCTTGTAATTCCTTGAATTTTTTCACACTGGCAACAACGTCCTGGAACATTCCAATTTCCCAAATGGCTTTTTCGATGAATTGTTCCTGCGAATAGCCCAAAAGTTCCATCAAAAACGGATTGACATCCTTGATTTTTCCGGTTTCGGCATCAAGAATAAGAATGCCATCTTTTGCCGATTCGAAAAGTAATCGATAACGAGCTTCCTTGCTTTTTTGTAAATTTTCGTTGGCTTCTTTGAGTTCCAATTCCATTTTTTTGAATTTGGTCACATCGTTAAAGGTAAGAACCAAGCCATCAATGTGGTCGTCAAGCGTGCGATAGGGCATAATTTTGATGTCGAACCATCGTCCATCCCTGGTCGCAATAGATTGTTCAATAAACATCAAAGTTCTGACAACCTCTTGGGCGTGTTTTCCTATTTCGGGATAGATTAAATCTGTGACCAAGTCAGTAAACGGACGGCCAATATCAGTATTTCGCACTTTGAAAATGGTGGTAATAGGATCGGTAAATCTTCGAATATTCAATTCTTTGTCCAGAAAAAGCGTGGCGATATCAGTGCTATTGAGCAAGTTTTTCATATCGTTGTTCGCCTGGACATAATCGACTACCTTGGTTTGGAGTTCAATATTCACCGTTTGCAATTCTTCATTGAGACTTTGCATTTCTTCCTTGGAGGTGGTCAATT
>CAIOTL010000047.1 GCA_903861155.1 uncultured Bacteroidota bacterium | reverse complement strand
GAATTCGAATGGTAAAAGTATTATCTACTTTATCTTTATTTGCAAAATCAGTTCCTACAAGAGCAGCATTAGCACTTTTTTCGTTTATTGGCAATGTATATCCTACGTTAACTTTGATGTTTTCATCAAAGAAATACTGCCATGAAAATGACCAAGTGTTATATTTTAATTCACTTGCACTTGATACAGCATTTCCTGATAATCTTGTGTTTGGATCCCAAACATCATAACGAGCGATGAATTGATTTTTAACTCCAATGTTTTTAATCAACATAGCGTAGCTTCCTGCAAAATTTCTAACTTTATTAGAGGTAATTTGACCGCCTGATTGAAGCGCATTTGATGTTCCAGAAATTGTACCTGAGATATATTCTCCTTTAAGAGCTAAACCTCCTAAAAAGTCATAGTAAACTTGCATTTCAGCACCAAGCCAGTTTTTATCTAATTTATTTCCAATGCTTGCAGTAAAAGGATTGTTATTAACATCTGTAAAAGCTGTTGATGTCCCAGGAAGAACCTCTGTTTTTCCAAAATAACCGTGTCCACCAAAATCAATTCCTAACCCTTGTTTAGGTAATTTAATAGAATATACCGCTCTTGCCATTACATCTTTTCCACTACTTATATCTCTAGTTTGATTCGTAGTTGTGCCAAGATTAAAGTTACCATTCATTACAGCCAATTGTAATTTCAAAGGAAAGTGATAAGTAGTATCAAAATTAGCTTCTAATTTTGCTCCTAATGTCTTTTCCCCTGGATATAATATGCCAGCCATTTTAGTTCTTTCTAACATTTCCATAGATCCTGAAGAATATTCAATTTCATAATTTGGTCTGTCAAATTGTCCCATGAACAAAGAGTACGTTTTTGTCCAATGGTCATTCAAAACAACATAAGCATCTTTCAAGGATACTTTATCAAAAGAAAAATCAGGTTGTAATACAAAACTAACTCCAGCGCCTGTGTCATAAGCAAATTTAATTCTTGCTCTTCTCAAATAAAATGAATTTGTTATAAATGTTCCAGGAATAGCAGCAGCAGCAGAAACTGGAGCAAGCCAAGGCTTAGTAGCGTCAAAAGGGACAGCAGCGACAGCCTTAGTTGGAGCTACTACTTGAAAACCGTGAGCGCCAGCAGCAGTCCATGTGTCATACGAATCATATTGAGCTTGAATATAACCCGAAACTTTAATTTTTGTTAATTTAGCAAGATCGCTATCCATTGTTGACAATCTTTCGTCTAATCCTGAGAATTTCATCGAATGTGCATCAATAGATTCTTTCAATGATTGAATAATAGTGTCTTTTTGTACATCTTGTGCTTTGGCAGCGAATGCGCCTAATAGTAAAAAAGCTAGTGTAATTTTTTTCATTATTTTTTAAGTTTATGTTTATTATTTTACAGTGCAAAGATGAAATAGCAATGTTAAACTAACGTTAAGAAGATATTATGTTGTTGAGAAATAATTGTTAATCAATTGTTATGATACATGGATATTAGTTGGAGCAAATAAAATTTTACTTTAAAAAACCCTTTTAAGTCAAGGCCTTAGGCATGTTTTGCTCCTTGGCTTTAGCCAAAGTAAATGAAAATTCCGAGCCTATACGAAACTCGCTCTCAACATATATTTTTTCCTTATGAGCCTCAATAATATGTTTTACAATGGCTAGACCTAATCCAGAACCTCCCTCAGAACGGGAACCACTTTTGTCAACCCGATAAAAACGCTCGAAAAGTCTTGAAATATTCTGTTTTTCTATTCCTTCTCCATTATCACTTATTCGAATCAATACTTTTTTCTTGGTTAGATGAATGATATCAACTTCAGTTAAGCCGCCTTCTTTGCCGTACTTTATCGAGTTGACGATTAAATTTTCGATTACTTGTTGCAGTTTATCTTTATCGCCTTTTACAAAAATAGGCTGTATACGATCATTTTCGAAAGCTAGCGTAATTTTCTTTTTATCAGCCTTCATTTCCAATAAATCAAACACATTCTGAATTAAGTCAACAATATCAAATTCGGAAAACTCCAAATTTAAATCCCCAACTTCCAATTTAGTAATCATATCTAAATCTTCAACAATATAAATCAATCGCTCCACCCCTTTTTCGGCGCGTTTTAGGTATTTCTTTCGTATATTTTTATCCTCCATAGCGCCATCTAGTAACGTAGAGATATAACCTTGAACGGTAAACAAAGGAGTTTTTAATTCGTGCGAAACATTTCCTAGGAATTCTCTTCGATATTCTTCCCGAATTTTCAACATTTCGATTTCCAGTTTTTTATCGGTGGCAAACTTCTTTACTTCACGAGTCAAGGTTTCCATATCCGTAGTTATGGGCTGATTCACAAAAGTGCTAGATTCTAAAAGTGAAACATCATCATAGATTTTTTTTACCCTTCGATAGATAAAGCGTTCTACCCTGTATTGTATAACCAGAAATGAAAATGTATAAATTGTGAAAAAGAAAATAGTGCCAAACCATAGCATACTTTGAAAAGTAACTTTGAAAACTATTGCAGCTAAAATCAAAACGGATGCAATTGCAAAAAGACTGATATATAATGCTGAAATTATAGCGAACTTATAGGTTTTCTTGAAACTTATCTTCATTTTATAATGATTTGGTATTAGTTCAAACTAAATACTAAATTTCGAATTTGTAACCGACCCCTTTAATAGTTTTAAAAAAATCGTCTCCTATTTTTTCCCGTAGTTTCCTAATATGAACATCTATTGTCCTTCCGCCCACAATCACTTCGCTACCCCAAACTTTGTCCAAAATTTCATCACGCTGGAATACTTTCCCCGGTTTTGAGGCCAATAAGTAAAACAATTCGAACTCTTTTCGCGGCAATGCTATTACTACATTGTCTTTTATTATTTTATATTCTTCCCGATTTATTTCTATTCCGCCAACATTTAAGGTTTCGCTATTTTCTTCCTGCTCTTTTGATCTTCGCAACAAAGCTTTTACTTTGCTGACCAATAATTTTGGCTTGAGAGGTTTTGTAATATAATCATCGGCTCCTGCATCAAAACCAGCCACTTGAGAATAATCTTCATTTCTTGCCGTCAAAAAAGTAATAATGACATGATTTAATTCAGGAATTTTTCGGATAGCCTCGCAAGCTTCCATTCCATCCATTTCTGGCATCATTACATCCATAATAATAAGATCCGGAATTTCTTTTTTTGCTTTTAGTATAGCTTCTTTTCCGTTTGACGCAGTAAAAATTTGATATCCTTCTTGAGATAAATTATACCCAACAATTTCTAAGATATCCGGTTCATCATCAACTAACAATATCTTTGTGTTTCTCTTTTTCATTGTAATAACAGTAGTGCGTTTATATTTGCGAAGGTAAATATAAAACAAAACCATTAAATGTGTTAACCTATATTTAATAAGTTAACGATTTGATAATGCTTAAAAAACAAATCAGTAACATTGCCTTAACAAAATTTTACTTTTCAAATAATTTAATGAAAAAAGATTGCACCTAACGCTTTTTTACTCTCTTTGGTATACAATTTAAAATGTTTTTTTATACCTTTACATTTCCAAATCGGTATGATGACTAAAAACTACTTTTATAGTACTCTTTTATTGGTTTTTTTATTTACAGCTAGGGCTTCTGCCCAAGATGTTAAACAACAACCAAAACAACAAGATTCTTCAATAATTGAAGGGTTAAGTTTGTACCCGAATCCTGTGAGTAATGGCAAAGTATATATTACATCAAAAAATGACTCCGATAAGGAAATAATTATTTTTGATGTGCTTGGAAAAAAAGTGCTTCAAACAATGATTAGCTCAAAAGAACTTAATGTTGCTAATCTTCCCTCAGGGGTTTATATAATCAAAATTAACGAAGGTGACGCTACTGCCACTAGAAAACTAATAGTTCGGTAAATTTTGTTTGAATTAAATGATTTATATATTTTCTAAAAACTCCATTTGTAAATTTGGAGTTTTTTTATTTAATTACTTTTGCAAAAAAAATATTGATTCCAACTCCAGACATATTTGCCATTTCAAGCCAAAAACAATTTGAAAAAACAGCACTTAAAGTGTTTCGATTTCAATATGAAAACAACTTAGTCTATCAGGAATTTTGCAATTTTTTGAAAACGGATGTCCAAAAAGTAAAAACATTAGAACAAATTCCGTTTTTACCCATCCAATTTTTCAAAAGTCATGCTGTCGTATCCAATAACAATCCCATTCAAGAAACCTTTACAAGCAGTGGAACAACTGGAATAACAACCAGTAAACACTTCGTTACTGATATGGCTCTTTATGAAGAAAGTTATCGAAAAGGTTTTTCCCAATTCTATGGTAACATCGAGGATTACGTAGTTTTGGCTTTGCTTCCATCCTATTTAGAACGCGAAGGTTCATCCTTGATTTATATGGTCGAAGATCTAATAAAAATGACCTCTAATCCCGAAAGCGGATTTTATCTTCACAATCACGAGGAACTAATCGAGAAATTAATACAATTGGATCATGCAGGTCAAAACGTGATTTTAATTGGCGTTACTTATGCTTTATTGGATTTAATCGAAACCTTCAATAATAAAAGTTCATACATTGAAAAAGAAAAGAAGGTTCTTGACAATCTTGGGCAAAAAACTGAAAATGGGTCAAAAAGCCAAAAATTCCAGTTGCAAAATACCATTGTCATGGAAACAGGCGGCATGAAAGGCAAACGAAAAGAAATGATTCGCGAAGAATTACACGACCAACTTTGTCAAGGTTTTGGCGCCTCAGCCATCCATTCAGAATATGGAATGACCGAATTATTGTCGCAAGCTTATTCCCTTGGAAACGGCGTGTTCGAATGTCCTTCTTGGATGCAAATCCTTATTCGCGACACCGAAGATGCTTTGACTTACGTCAATGTTGGAAAAACAGGTGGAATCAACGTAATTGATCTAGCCAACATTAATTCCTGTTCGTTTATTGCCACCCAAGATTTGGGTAAAAAAAATCCCAACAACTCTTTCGAGGTATTGGGACGTTTTGATAATTCTGATATTCGCGGTTGCAATTTGATGGTACTCTAAAAATCGATTTGGATATTTGTTTGTTCCTTTTCGAAAAAAGTTAAAAAGTTAAACAATTCTCACCACAAAATAATTTTTCTTCCCGCTTTGCAATAACACAAATTGATTGTTGATTAAATCTTGGGTCGAAAGCACGAATGCTTCGGTAACTTTTTCTTTATTTACCGAAATCGAATTGGCAGTCAAAGCCCGTCTTGCTTCACCATTCGATTGCAGAAATCCTGTTTTTGCATTTAAAATTTCAACTATATTTATTCCGGCCTCAATTTCAATTCTTGAGATTTCTGCTTGCGGAACGCCATCAAAAACATCAAGAAAAGTGGCTTCGTCCAATTGTTTTAAATCATCCGAAGTAGAATTTCCGAACAAAATATTCGAAGCTTTTATCGCATTTTCTAAATCTTCTGCCGAGTGAACCATTACCGTAATTTCTTCGGCCAAACGTTTTTGCAACAAACGCAAATGCGGTGCTTCTCTATGTTTTTCGGTTAAAATCTCAATTTCATCTTTGGACAAAAAAGTAAAAATCTTAATGTATTTTTCGGCATCAATATCCGAAGTATTCAACCAATATTGGTAAAATTTATAAGGCGAAGTTCTAACGGAATCTAGCCAAATATTCCCACCTTCAGATTTTCCGAATTTTGTCCCATCCGCTTTGGTGATCAACGGACAAGTCAACGCATAGGCTTTGCCACCCGCAATTCTTCGCACTAATTCGGTTCCTGTGGTGATATTACCCCACTGGTCACTTCCACCCATTTGCAAGGTACAATCTTTGTTTCTGTACAAATGCAAAAAATCATATCCTTGCACCAATTGGTAGGTAAACTCTGTAAATGACATTCCTTCCGAAGCTTCAGATGACAAACGTTTCTTGACAGAGTCTTTCGACATCATGTAATTGACCGTAATGTGTTTGCCTATATCACGAATGAAATCAAGAAACGAAAAATTCTTCATCCAATCGTAATTGTTCACTAATTCTGCTGCGTTGGAAGCATTCGAACTAAAATCTAAAAAACGAGCCAATTGCCCTTTTATAGCTTCTTGATTGTGACGCAAAGTCGCTTCGTCCAATAAATTCCTTTCGTTCGATTTTCCTGACGGATCGCCAATCATTCCGGTTGCGCCCCCTACTAATGCTAGCGGTTTATGTCCAGCCAATTGAAAATGTTTCAGTAACATGACCCCAACCAAGTGACCTATATGCAAGGAGTCCGCAGTTGGATCAATTCCCACATAGGCAACCCGCATTTGCTCCGCCAAATGTTCTTCCGTTCCCGGCATAACATCGTGAAGCATCCCTCTCCAAGTCACTTCCTCAATAAAATTCTTCATTTTTTTAACAATTTCGACAAAGATAAAATTTAATGTTGATACGGTAAATTGTTTATTCGGTAAATTGAAAAAATAATTTACAATTCATAATTTGTAATTCGTAATTTCGCTTTATGGTTTTAGTCACTGGAGGAACAGGCTTAGTTGGGTCACATTTATTACTTTATTTGGTCGAAAATGGAGAAAATGTGCGCGCCATTTATCGAAATACCGAAAACATCCAGAAAACAAACGACCTTTTTTCACTTTACAAAAAAGAAGCTCTTTTCAAAAAAATAAATTGGGTTCAAGCTGATATTATTGACATTCCTTCTTTAGAAAAAGCGTTCGAAAACGTTGACTATGTATACCACTGCGCGGCATTAATTTCGTTCGATCCAAAAGACGAAGAGTTAATTCGCAAAACAAATATTGAAGGAACTTCAAATATCGTCAATTTCTGCATTGACAAATCCATAAAAAAACTCTGTTTTGTTAGCTCGATTGCCGCCCTTGGCGATTTGAAAGACCATGAAAATAGCATCACCGAAGAAACAGAATGGAATCCAGAAAAAACACATAGCGATTATGCCATTTCAAAATATGGTGCCGAAATAGAAATTTGGCGCGGACAACAGGAAGGCTTAGATGCTGTAATAGTAAATCCTGGAATTATTATTGGCCCTGGCTTTAAGGAACAAGGCAGCGGAAAACTTTTTAATAATGTGAAAAATGGAATGCCATTTTACACTAAAGGCAGCACCGGATTTATTGCCGTTACTGATGTAGTTAAAATTATGGTTGCATTGGTAAATAGTGAAACGAAAAATGAAAGGTTTGTTCTAATTGCGGAAAATATTGTTTTCCAAGATGTTTTTAACACAATTACAAAAGCATCAAAATTAAAGGCTCCTTCAATTTATTTGAGTCCTTTCATGATGGAGATTTTATGGAGAATAGATTGCCTTTTTTCAACTATATTGAATCAAAAGAGGAGCTTAGATAAAACAACAGCCCGATCTTCTTTTTCTAATAATTTATATTCGAACGAAAAAATTAAAACTACTTTAGGATTCGAATTCGTGGCCATTAATCAGTATTTAAAAGAAATTATGCTTTTCTAACTTCATTTTCTTTCTTTGCTTTTTTTTATAGAATCAGCCTCTTTAACTTGTCTTTTTTTCCTCTTTTCTATTGAATCCGAAACCCTTTTTGTTTTAAGCTTTTCCTTTTCTTTTTTTAGCAATTCTTCTTTCTTCTTCTTTTCCTTAATTAAGTTTTCAACTGAAGATTTATATTTGTCTAATCGCAACTTAACTTGGTCATTCATCCCTTTATATTCCTTGTAATCAGAGGCGTAATAAATATTATTTTGAGAAAATTGAATGCTGTCAATTTTATATTTTTTATAAACGTATTCATTCGGGTTTATTTTGTAAGTCTCCAATGTACTCGGATTTTGAGCCTTTATGGCTTCTAAAATCGACATATCATACATAATATTAATCATTTTTCCCTTTTCGATAAGATGAACTGGAGTCTTGACAATCTCCTTTTTACAACTGGCCAGAATTGTTAATAGACCCAAAAACAGTATTGTTTTCTTCATATTTTGTTCATTTATCTATTAAACAATAATCGTTTTCCAGCTCGGATATCTTTAACTTTAAAAGCAGAATAAACAAGTTTTCCGTTTACCAATGTATGAGTAATTCTAGATTTGAAAGTAAACCCTTCAAATGGCGACCAACCACATTTTGCCAGAATATTCTCTTTCTTAACGCTCCAAGGCAAGCCTGAGTTTACGATTACCAAATCCGCGAAATAGCCCACTTTGATGAAGCCTCGTTTTTCGATTTTGAAAATCTTGGCCGGATTATGACACATTTTTTCAACGATTTTTTCAATGCTGATTTTCCCCTGATGATAAGCTTCAAACATTGCCACCACGGCATGTTGCACTAATGGACCTCCTGAAGGTGCTTTCAAATAAGATTGATTTTTTTCCTCCAAGGTATGGGGCGCATGGTCTGTAGCAACTACGTCAATCCTTCCATCAAGCAAGGCTTCCCACAAAACTTTTCGATCATTTGCCGTTTTCACCGCGGGATTCCATTTTATCAAATTGCCTTTGTTTTTATAATCTTCATTGGTAAACCATAAATGATGGATACAAACTTCGGCAGTAATTTTCTTCTCTTCTAATGGGATTTTATTGGTAAACAAATCCATTTCCTTGGCGGTCGATAAATGAAAAACATGTAGCCTTGCTCCCGTTTTTTTGGCAAGCGCAATCGCTTTGGAAGTCGAAATATAACACGCTTCCTCGCTGCGGATAAGGTGGTGAACCGTTACCGGAACCTCTTCTCCGTATTGTGTTTTATATTTCTCCAAGTTGTTTTTGATGGTGGTTTCATCCTCGCAATGCACCGCAATTAGCATGGGCGTACTTGAAAATATCCTTTCCAAAACGGCTTCATTATCAACCAACATATTTCCTGTCGATGACCCTAAAAATATCTTTATTCCAGCAACGTTTTTCGGATTCGTTTTTAGAATTTCGTCAAGATTGTCATTTGTCGCTCCCATCATAAAGGAATAATTCGCATAGGATTTCTCGGAAGCCAACTGATATTTTTTTTCCAGAATCTCCTGCGTCACCGCATTGGGAATCGTATTGGGTTGTTCAATATAGGAAGTAATCCCGCCAGCAACGGCTGCTCTTGACTCTGATTCAATGTCACCTTTATGTGTGAGTCCGGGTTCTCTAAAATGCACTTGGTCATCGATGGCTCCAGGCATCAAAAAATTTCCTTCGGCATCGATAATTAAACATTCTGATGACTTTGCGCTAATGCTTTCAGAAATTTCGACGATTATGTCGTTTTCTATTAAAACATCCCCTTCAAAAATGGTTCCTTCGTTTACAATTTTGGCATTCTTGATTAAAACCCCATTCATTTTCTCTTTCTTTATAAGGTGTTAAGTAATTTTTTTAATCGGAGTGCTATAACTCCTAAAACGGCTTCTTGAAAAATGGCGCTACTCATTTTAGATTGCCCTTTGGTTCTATCAGTGAAAATTATGGGTACTTCAACAATTTGAAAATTCTTGCAAAATGTTCGGTATTTCATTTCAATTTGAAAAGCATAACCCACGAATTTAATTTTATCCAAATTAAAGCCTTCTAGCACTTGTTTTTTGTAGCAAATAAACCCAGCTGTGGCATCGTGTATTTTCATCCCTGTAACAAATTGTACATAAACCGATGCAAAATAAGACATTAAAACGCGACTCAAAGGCCAGTTTACAACATTTACTCCGGTTACATAACGGGATCCAACAGCCAAATCAGCACCTCCAAAATGGCAAGCATCATATAGTTTCTCTAAATCATTCGGATTGTGCGAAAAATCGGCATCCATTTCGAAAATATATTCATATTCCCTTTCTAAAGCCCATCTAAACCCATGAACATAAGCAGTTCCCAACCCTAATTTTTCGGATCTTTTCTCAATAAATAATCTGCCTTTAAATTCAGATTGAAGCCTCATTACCTTGTCAGCAGTTTGATCTGGTGAATTGTCATCAATGACGAGAACGTGAAACGGTTTATGTTGTGAAAGCACGGATCTAATGACGCTTTCGATGTTTTCAATTTCGTTATAGGTGGGAATTATAACAATGCAATCGTTCATATTTAGAGTAATTTCAACGCAAAAGTAAACTTTTTATACGATTTGAGTCATAATAAAATTATAATAAAAAGAATGAAATAAAAAATGATTAATTTTGCATCATCATGATTGGAAATGTACTACATCCGAGAATAATCGAAAATAAAGAATGGGCAACAGCCTTATTCGTGATTTCATTTGCTACCATAGCTTTGACGAAATCAGTTTTCGAAAATCGTTTTGCAGACTTTACCAATTTGATTTTTTCAGATAAATACAATAAAGTCTACCGAGACAGCATTCACCTCAAAAGCGGTTTTACCATTTCGTTGTTTTTTGTGCAAATCATTTCATTGGCTTTCTTTATCCAACTTTCGATGGCGCACTTGGGTTATGCTTCAAAAACGGATTGGGTTTTATACATCCAAATAATTACTTTCCTTGTTTTCTTTATTTTATCCAAATTTCTAATTGAGAAAATTATCGCCTCCGCATTTAATATGGAGGAATTTGTCGAGCAATTCAACCTTCAAAAAGTCACTTACCGAACTTATATCGGAATATTTATACTCCCAATCAATGTTATTCTGTTTTATTATGAATCCATTCCAAGAAATATCTTGCTCATTCTTATCGGCATCGTGCTGATAACAAATATTTTAACTTATCTCGTTTCAATAAAAAATTATCAAAAGTTAATATTCAGCAAGTTATTTTATTTTATTTTATATCTTTGCGCTCTCGAAATAGCACCGTATTATTTCATTTATTATTGGTTTACAAAAGGTATTGCATAGAAAATATTAGATATGAAAGTGAAAACAATTTTGGTGTCACAGCCCGAGCCTAAAGTGGAAAATTCTCCTTACTTTGAACTCCAAAACAAACATAAAGTAAAAATTGATTTCAGACCTTTTATTCATGTAGAAGGAGTAAATGCGAAAGAGATTAGACTTCAAAAAATTGATCTTAATAATTTTACAGCAATTATATTAACGAGTAAAAACTCTGTAGATCATTTTTTTAGGGTTGCAGAGGAAATGCGTTACAAAGTTCCTGAAGGATTGAAATATTTCTGTCAATCCGAAGCAGTCGCTTTTTATCTTCAAAAATATGTGGTATACCGCAAGCGAAAAATCTATGTTGGCCCAAAAGATTTTGCTGATTTATCGCCCTTGATAAAAAAATATAAAGACGAAAAATTCTTGCTGCCAGCATCAGATCAGCTGAATCCTGACGCTCCAATTACTCTAAACAACCTAAAAGTGGACTGGGTACAGGCCGTTTTTTATAAAACAGTCATCAGCGACTTGTCTGATTTGGCCGATGTATATTACGATGTTTTGGCTTTCTTTAGTCCAACGGGAATAAAATCGTTGTTTTCTAATTTCCCAGATTTCAAACAAAACAATACTCGAATTGCTGTTTTTGGAAGTTCAACCCAAAAAGAAGCATTGGATTCTGGTTTAAGGATCGATATTCTTGCTCCAACTCCTGAAACACCATCAATGTCAATGGCATTAGAAAAATATATAACCGAAGCAAATAAAGGAAAATAAATCGAGCTCCTTAACAAAATAAAAATAAATCCGCCTCAATAAAATTAAGGCGGATTTTGTTTTTAAAATATCTTGAAATTACCTTCGGTTGAATATCGAAATGTAATAGAGCAAGGTGGCAATTGATCCCAAAGCAGCAACAACATACGTTCTCGCAGCCCATTTAAGCGCATCTTTTGCGCCAGCTTGCTCTTCTTGTGTAAGCATATTTTTGTTTTCTAACCAAGCCAGTGCCCGATTACTAGCATCATATTCTACTGGCAAAGTGATAATCGAAAACAAAGTCGTTGCTGCAAAAATCACGATTCCCACTAACAAAAGCTGCGGAAATGATCGTAACATCAAGATTCCCCCAATCAAAATCCACTGCATATAAGACGATGCAATATTAACCACTGGAACCAAACTTGAACGCATCGCCAGCCAACTGTATGCCGTTGCGTGTTGCACGGCATGACCACATTCGTGCGCGGCAACTGCTGCTGCTGCTGCATTTCTTTGGTTGAAAACCGCTTCGCTCAAGTTGACGGTTTTGTCAACCGGATTGTAATGATCCGTCAATTGTCCCTCAACCGAAATCACTCTTACATCCGTAATTCCGTGATCGGCAAGCATTTTTTCGGCGATTTCCTGCCCAGACATTCCATTTCGCAATTGCAATTTGGAGTATTTTTCAAACTTGTTTTTCAATCGGTTGCTTACCAACCAACTCACTAACATAATTAAACCTGCTAATATCAAATACATAATTTCTTTTTTAAAATTTTAATTCAGAACATTACATCAAATTTAAAGCCAAATTTTCGAATGACAACTTGACATTTCAAATGCAATGACAATTGCAAAAATTAATTTCAATTTTAAAAAATTTATCCAACCAAATTGATCACCTTCCCTGGAACGATGATTATTTTATTTGGAATTTTTCCGTCCAATTGTTTCAAAGTTCTTTCGTCCTTCATAATGATTGCTTCGATTTGCTCCTTGGATAAATCCAACGATAATTCGATGGTGAAACGCATTTTTCCGTTGAAAGAAACCGGATATTCCTTGCTGCTTTCTACCAAATGTTTTTCGTCCAATGTTGGAAAATCTACTGTTGAAATCGACCCTGAATTCCCTAACTGACTCCATAATTCCTCCGCAATATGCGGCGCATAAGACGAAATCAAAACTGTCAATGGTTCCAAAATAGCACGTTCGTGACAATTTTGAGTGGTCAATTCATTCACACAAATCATAAACTGTGAAACCGAAGTATTGAAAGAGAAACCTTCGATATCTTCTGCTACTTTTTTGATGGTTTTGTGCAATGATTTTAGGCTGTCTTTTGAAGGTTCATTATTGGTTACTATCAAACCATTATCATCAAAATACAAACGCCATAATTTTTTAAGAAAACCAAAAACTCCTGAAATTCCTGCCGTGTTCCAAGGTTTCGCTTGTTCCAATGGTCCTAAAAACATTTCATACAAACGCAACGTGTCGGCTCCATATTCGTTGCATATATCATCTGGCGTTACCACATTGTAATTCGATTTCGACATTTTTTCGATTTCACGACCAACGATGTATTTCCCTTTATCTAAAATGAAATCAACATTTTTATATTCTTCTCGTGAATTTTTAAATTTTTCAAAATCCAATTCATCAGAAGTATTAACCAAAGAAATATCAATATGTAAATCATTTATATCAAATTTGACAAAAGAATCATCATATAACCTAAATTCGGTAGTGTTTTGATTAGTTTTTTCAAATAATAAAGAAGATAATTCACTTAAAATATCATTTTTCCCTCCTCCAAGAAATACATCTTCTCCTCTCCAGAAAGAAAAACCAATATCTTTTAAATCATAAATATTTTTACATCTTACAAATTCTTTATAATATTTCGAGCTAACATAAATTGGCTTATTATAGAGGTTTTTACCGACGGTATCATTTCCTAATTGATCTCTGTGCCCAGAAACACTAGTAATATTTAATCGATAAACAAACGCACTCATTCCCAAAATCATTCCCTGATTAATCAGTTTTTTGAAAGGTTCTTCGGTGGGTGCAAAACCTTTGTCTTTCAGAAATTTATTCCAAAAACGAGAATACAATAAATGTCCGGTGGCGTGTTCGCTTCCGCCAATGTATAAATCCACGCTTTCCCAATATTTCAAAGCATCTGCCGATGCAAATTGGCCGTCAGTGTGCGCATCCATATAACGCATCCAATACCATGAACTTCCCGCCCAACCTGGCATGGTGTTCAATTCAAGAGGAAATATTGTAACATTATCAATCAACTGAACACTAACAACTGAACACTGAACACTATCCCAAGCCCAAACCAAAGCATTTCCTAAAGGCGGTTGTCCGTCTTCGGTTGGTAAGTATTTCTCCACTTCTGGCAACTTAATTGGCAAATGTTTTGCATCAATCATTTGCGGCAAGCCATTTACATAATATACCGGAAACGGTTCGCCCCAATACCGTTGACGAGAAAAAACAGCATCACGCAAACGGTAATTAATTTTGCCTTTTCCTTGGTTTAATAACTCCAATTCAGCGATAACTTTCTTGGTTGCTTCTTTATAATTTAAACCGTTTAGGAAATCAGAATTGGCAATAACCACATTATCTTTCGAACCGTAAGCGGCTGCCGAAATATCGACATTGGCAAAAATATTCTTGATTTCTTGCATTCCGTTTTGACCTTTGAAGAAATTCGCAAAAGCATAATCTCTTTCGTCGCCACAAGGAACCGCCATAACAGCACCCGTTCCGTAACCCGCGAGAACATAATCGCCAATCCAAACCGGAATGGGTTCTTTGGTAAAAGGATGTTCGGCATAAGCTCCGGTGAAAACTCCCGAAATGGTTTTTACATCCGCCATACGCTCCCTTTCGGAACGTTTTGCCGTTTTTTCAATGTAAGCTTCAACGGCTTCTTTTTGTTCTGGAGTTGTAATTTGCGAAACCAGTTCGTGTTCTGGTGCCAAAGTCATAAACGTAACTCCAAAAATAGTATCGGGACGCGTTGTGAAAACAGCAATCCCCCTAGCCCCCGAAGGGGGAACTACCGCATTGAGTAACTCGTGTTTGATAATATTTAAAACACTATCAATATTGTTAAATATCTCTTTATTATTAAATCGAATTACTTTAAAACCTTTTTCATTAATATTTTTAGTTCTTTCTGCATCAGATTCTTGTTGTAAATCGTGAATTCCTCCATCAACTTCAATTACTAACTTTTTAGAAAGACAAACAAAATCGACAATATAGTCATCAATTAAATGTTGTTGTCTAAATTTATAATCTAATGCTTTTGACTTTAAATTTAACCATAATATCTTTTCAGCCTCAGTTGGGTTATTTCGCATTTCTTTCGCTTTTTCAAGCAATAAATGAGAATTATTTCCACCAGTCATATATCCTCTTTTTTGCTCAAGACTTGCTTTCTCTTCCCCTTCGGGGAAGGATAGGATGGGGAACGTCACCATCGCTCCCACACTCTTCCCAATCCAGTTTCTCTGACTTTCTTTGATGCTTTCGCTCCAATCAATCGTTTCTAAACCTTGCAACAAACGTTCCGCATAAGCCGAAATTCGCATACTCCATTGGGTCATTTTCTTGCGTATCACAGG
>CAIOTL010000046.1 GCA_903861155.1 uncultured Bacteroidota bacterium | reverse complement strand
CTATTTACATTATCTCCAAAAATATATTATAAGGTTACTTCTTATAATTCTCTATTCAGCAAAACTTTTTGTCTAGTACTATTCTTCTAAAATCTTTTTCGGTCTTGTTTTAATTATCATTTTCAACTACCAAAACCAAAAATTTAAGGTTTCAAATAAAGTTAAATACCCAATATTAGTGTCTTCTAATATTATAGAATCATCCCAAGAAATCAATATTCCTTTTCAAACCCTCAAACTTGGCTCTTTTTAATGGAGAGTTTTTAAAAACAGTTTTAAAAGTTTCTTCGGTGATTTCTTGCCAATCCTTTTTGGACATTGACAAAAATTCCAGATTTGGATTAAAAAGGGGTTCCTTATGTGCTTTCGAAAACTTGTTCCAAGGACAAACATCTTGGCAAACATCGCAGCCAAAAACCCAATTATCGAACTTGCCTTTCATTTCAGCTGGAATATTTTCCTTGAGTTCAATGGTGAAATAGGAAATACATTTGCTTCCGTCAACAATGTATGGCGCAACGATAGCTTCCGTTGGACAGGCATCAATACAAGCAGTACAAGAACCGCAATGGTCAGTTGTTGCATGATCGTATTCCAAGTCCAAGTCGATAATCAATTCGGCGATGAAATAAAAAGAACCCGCTTTTTGCGTAATCAAGTTACTGTTTTTACCAATCCAGCCCAAACCACTTTTTGCCGCCCAAGCTTTATCGAGAACCGGCGCAGAATCCACAAAAGCTCGGCCGGAAACTTCTCCAATATTCTCTCGAATCGATGCCAACAATTCCTTGAGTTTTTCCTTGATGACAAAATGGTAATCCTGGCCATAGGCGTATTTTGAAATCTTAAAGGAATCCTGATTCTGAAACTCGGAAGGATAATAATTTAATAAAAGTGAAACGACACTTTTGGCGCCATCGACAAGCAAAGTTGGATTCAATCTTTTGTCAAAATTGTTTTCCATATAGGCCATTTGACCGTTCATTTGGTTTTTTAACCAACTTTCCAATCGAGGAGCTTCTTCTTCCAAAAACCCAGCTTTCGATATGCCGCAAGACAAAAAACCGAGGCGTTTGGCTTCGGATTTGATGAATTGAGAATATTTTTCTTTGTTATTTATCAACTGAAAGATTAAAAAAGTCCGCCTTGAGCATTCAATTTAATTTTTCCTAAATGTTTGTACGCTTTTTCAGTGACTTCACGTCCTCTTGGCGTTCGCATTATGAAACCTTCCTGGATTAAAAACGGTTCGTAAACTTCCTCAATGGTTTCGCTGCTTTCGGAAACGGCTGTAGCCAAAGTGGATAATCCAACCGGTCCTCCCTTGAATTTATCGATAATCGTGTTCAGGATTTTATTGTCCATTTCGTCCAAACCGTGCGCATCAACATTCAATGCTTTTAATGCGTAACGGGCGATTTCAATGTCGATGGTACCGTTTCCTTTGATTTGTGCAAAGTCGCGAACCCGGCGTAACAAAGCATTCGCAATACGAGGCGTTCCGCGGCTACGACCGGCAATTTCGATGGCGGCTTCCATAGAAATAGGCATTTTTAATATCGTGGCACTTCGTTCGACAATGGTCGTCAAAAGTTCGGTGGTGTAATATTGCAATCGGGAGGAAATTCCGAAACGCGCTCGCATCGGGGCGGTCAACAAACCCGAACGCGTGGTGGCACCAATTAAAGTGAACGGATTCAAGTTGATTTGAACCGTTCTGGCATTGGGTCCCGATTCGATCATAATATCAATCTTGAAATCCTCCATTGCCGAGTATAAATATTCCTCAACAATCGGACTTAACCGATGGATTTCATCAATAAACAAAACGTCTCTTTCTTCGAGATTCGTCAATAAACCGGCCAAATCTCCCGGTTTGTCAAGAACTGGACCAGAAGTGATTTTGATTCCAACCTGCAATTCATTGGCAAGAATATTAGCCAAGGTAGTTTTTCCCAATCCTGGCGGGCCGTGAAACAGCGTGTGGTCAAGTGCCTCGTTTCTTTGATTCGCCGCTTGTACAAAGACTTTCAGGTTTTCTAATATTTGTTCTTGACCTGCAAAATCATCAAAAGTGAGTGGCCTCAATTTTTTTTCAAGATCGAGTTCTTCTGGATTATAACTGTTAGCGGTTGGGTCTAAATTTTCATTCATTCTACAAATATAGCAAAGTTAGGAACAAATAAAAAACCAAGCCATTTACGCTTGGTTTTGTTGTTTATTGACTGTTTATTGACTCTCGTTTGTCAGCACAGAATGCAATTCTGCGCTAGCCGTTCACGACTTTATTTTGTCATCCCCAAGCGATTGTACAACTCACTATTTTTTATTTGTCTTATCCCAAACTTTTATATATCCAAGAGAATCTTTGCTTCCGTCAAATTTTATTATTTTCAATACAATTGTATCTTTTAAATACGGTTTCTCTATAAAAATGCAAACATCTAATATTTTATTATCAATAGAATCGAATTTATTATAATTTACTATACTATAAACAAATTTAT
>CAIOTL010000045.1 GCA_903861155.1 uncultured Bacteroidota bacterium | reverse complement strand
GAAAGCAATTTGTTGGGCTTCGCTTAATTGCAATTGTTCTTCTCGAGTTTTTCCAGAGAAATTGATGCGATCCACCTGAATATAATATTCTTCAAAAATCTCTTTGTCAATTAATGTTTTCACGATTGCCGAAGTAGAATTAGTGGTTTCGGTCAATTTTTTTACCGTAATTGGCTTTTTCTCAACTGCATTTATTTGAAAATAACTAAGGACAATTTCCTTCTGCTTGCTAGCATTTTTCAAGGTTTCGAGCAATTCGCCCAAACCTTCATTCGAATCGTATTTAGAATGTAATTTTACGTATCGAATGAGTTTTGGAGTATAACTTTCCAGCATTTCTTCCTGGAGTACAAGAATATTTTTATCTATCAATTTTTGAATGACCGGAAAAATATTCTTCTTGTTCAAAATATTCATTATGTCCTGTACCTTCAAGAAACTTTGCTGTTGTAAGGCTTGATAAACCATAAATTCGTCATCCGAAAGTAACCTTTCATCTACAAAACCAGCTTGCTTTTGGGAAATAATCGTTTCACTTTCCAGCAAAAGAGCTGATGGCATTGCTCCACGATACACATCACCAATTGCGCACATATAATAAGAAGCTATCCATTGCCAATGGGCGATTTGGACTCCAGTAACTATAGATTTTTCGTCGAGGATTTGGTTTATTTCTTTGGCCTCATATAAAACAGGTTTATTTTGGTGAATTTCAATAACCAGCGCCGTATAGATTTTACTTTTACCAAAAGGCACCACTATACGCATTCCTTTTCTTATATAATTATACTCGGCTTCAGAAACGCGATAAGTAAATGTTTTGGCAAGAGAAAGCGGTAAGATGACTTCGACGAAATGCATTTAGGATTACTATTTATTAAATTTAATTGGGTTCATTCACAGATTTGTGGGATGGTTATATTTTTGATGTTTGTGCTTTAAACGGCTAATTGTAGAATTTAATTCGAAGCCAAGAAGCAGAATTACACAGTTGATCCAAATGTAAAACATCATAATTAATAAAGTTCCTATGGAACCGTATAGTTCATTATATTTTGAAAATCGTATTACCCAAATTCCAAAAATATAGGAATCCAAAATTATTAATATAGTCGTAAATACGGAACCTATTGAAATAAATGCTCGATATTTATCGTGCTTTGTTCCAAATTTGAAAAGAATGGAGGTAGTGATTAAAATCATCAGTATAACAAAGGCGTATCGTCCTAAAATAATCAACGGAATTTGATCGTTTAATACGTCTTGAATCATCGTTTTTTGAATAACTACTTCAAAAACAACAATTATGGCAATGGTCGCCAACAATAAAATAGACAATACTATTGACATTCCTAGTGCCACTAAATATTGGTATACAAATCCTCTTTTAATAAGCACGTGCTTTGAGGATTCAAAACCGCCCAAAATACCATTTAATCCATTTGCCATCAGAAAAATTGATAAAATAAATCCTGTAGAAAGTAATCCGGAATGGCTATTATTGAGAATATCGCTAATAATTTTATGAATTGCATCATAGGTGTTTGGCGGTACCCCTTCTTTCACAAATTGAAGAAAATCGAGTTGAAAACCCTTGATAGGAATGTAGGGAATTAGATTTAAAATGAATAGTGCAAATGGAAACAACGCCATAAAAAAACTGAATGCAATTGCACTAGCATGATAGGTCAAAGCACCTTCCATTATTCCAAGTATATATAACTCTAATAAGTCATAAAAAGACAATCCTGCCAACCACGGTAGTTTAATCCGTTTTAATGGGCGAACCAAATTGCGGAGAATTGGGATTCGTTCAATTCTTTCTTCTATTTCTTTACTCATAGTTTTCTGGTCTCAAAAGGCTTTTAAGCTTAAATCCATGTTATAAATAGAATGAGTCAATGCTCCGGACGAAATGTAATTGACACCACATTCGGCGTAAATGCGAATGGTCTTTTCATCAATGTTTCCCGAGGATTCCGTTTGGCATTTGTTTCCGATTAGGGCAACTGCCCTTCGAGTATCTTCGTAATTAAAATTGTCAATCAAAATCCTGTGAATTCCATCACTTTTGAGGATTTCCTTTATTTCGTCTAGATTTCTGGCTTCGACAATAATTTTTAAATCGCGATTTATTTCCTGTAAATAAGTTTTTGTTTTGACAATTGCCAATGTAATTCCGCCCGCAAAATCAATATGGTTGTCTTTGAGCATCACCATATCATAAAGGGCAAAACGATGATTTTCACCACCGCCTATTTTTACCGCCCATTTCTCGCAAGCACGAAACCCAGGTGTAGTTTTGCGTGTGTCAATAATTTTAGTATTAGTTCCTTGTAACAAATCAACATACCTTTTAGTTTTAGTGGCAATGGCACTCATCCTTTGCATAGAATTGAGCACTAATCTTTCGGCTTTTAGTATGGATTGTGAACTTCCCGAAACCTGAAAAACCACCTCGCCGTATTTCACCAAACTTCCATCTGTAATGAATGTTTCCATTTTTAGATTAGAATCAACATAATCGAAAATCATTTTAGCGAAAGCCACACCAGCAATTACCCCATCTTGCTTGACCAAAAGTTTTGCTTTCCCCATTGCCGAAATCGGAATGCAAGCTAGGGAACTATGGTCGCCATCGCCAACATCTTCCCTGATGGCGTTTTGGATTATGAGTTGGAGTTCATTGTTAAATTGCTTTTCGCTAATCATTTCAGGTGAAAATTACAGGATGCTAAAATAGCATTTTATTTGGTAATTTGTTTATTTGACAATTCATAAAATTGGTTCAAAATAATCCTTTGTCCAACATTGCTATTTATTTCAACTGTTGCAAAATTAATAATTTATTAACGACAGCTATGTTTTCTCTTTAATCAAGATATTGAATTTTTATTTCTCCCATAAAAACTAATTTTGAGTGTAGTTATTTCATGACTTATCAAGTTTGAAACTTTCTTCCCTCAGTTTTTCATAAAGCTAGGTTCCATTTTTGCAATTAATTCGTTTTATTTATAGAATTTGTGATAAATATCAGTTTTTTTTAAAAAAAAACTATAGTAACTTTGCTATATTTAATTTAAACTTAATACAATGAAAAAGAGATGTTCGTTTTTAATGGTATTAGTATTTTTAGTTATTAATACTTTTGTTGTTGCGCAAAAATCCAATTGGATTGCGCCAGTTTATTCAAATAGCTTAAAAAATCCTTTTAAAGGAAATGTAAGTGCAACTGCAGATGGAAAGATAATATTCAATCAAATGTGTGTTCTATGTCACGGTTTAGAAGGAAAAGGAAATGGCGAGGCTGGGTTAAGCTTGGATCGAAAACCAGCAAATTTCCTAGCGCTGAAAGTTATGAACGAAACGGATGGCAATATTTTCTGGAAAATTACTCACGGAAAAGCGCCAATGGCAAGTTATGAAGAATTGCTAACAGAAGATCAACGTTGGAAATTGGTAAATTACATTAGAGAGCTCGAAGTAAATAAGACAAAAAGTGAAAAATAAAAAACTTCATTTACATTTAAAAAAAACCTCGAAATCAAATGATTTCGAGGTTTTTTTTGTGGAGATTAACTGAAATTGAACCGAGCCAAAAGCCCCTCTTTTTTCAATGGTTTTGAAGAGGGTAGATTGATAAAGCACCCAAAATTGCACCCTCCAAAAACTGACAAAACCATATTAAATCTTACAATTTAAATTTAATCATTAATTTTTATTATCCAATAGTTTGCATGGGAAATTTGGATACTATTTTATTGATTTTGTCCGTTTGAACTTACATTTTATACACAAAACATCTATAGGCAAAAAGCCTCACTTACCAAAATAAAGGAGTGTTCAATCCCGTTTTTCTATTCCCGCACATTTTCAGGTCAAGGATAGGTTTTCAGCAATATAGATCGGAAAGGAGACCGTATTTTTCACTCTCAATCTTTAAATCACGGTTTGTGACAAGAACTAAATGAAAACTAAATTATCGTATCTTTATTCTATATATGTATAAAACAAAAAACATCGAGGTTTTAAACCCTCAATGTTTTTTAATTTAATGAACAGCGAATACATTTCTTCTGAAAAACAAGAAATTAATCTTTACCATGTTCATGCCCATTATTCCCTCTACCCTCTTTATGGTCATCATTTCCGTGGTTGCCATTATTACCATGGTTTCCATTATTACCTCGATTGTCATTATTGCCACGGTTTCCATTATTGCCACGATTACCATAGTCCCCTCGATCTTCATGACCATTTCCCATTGATCTTTGTGGACTTCCTTGGTACCCTCTATGATATTGTTTCCTATTACTTCTAAAATTCGAGTAAGGTCTTGAACCATGATAATCATTCAAAACAACTTTATATCCCCGATCTAAATCGTAATTTCTATATTGTCGTGGTAAATTTCTTGATCGTATCCAGTTGCCTCCGCTTAAATAAATAAATTGGGATGCCCTAATATCATAATAAGATTCAATGTCTGGCAAATAATAATAATAATAATAATAATCAACTGAAGCATATCCAGAAGAACCCCATGACGGAGCTGTGCCTAAATGTAAATTTACCGAAATTTGGGAGTTCATCGAACTTGATACAAAAAACATTATTATTCCTAGGGCAACTAAATTTATTGTTTTCATTTTATGTTATTTTAATTACTATTTTATTCAGTGTTTTATCTAAAACCCAACAATTGTGCCAGTATTACGATATTAACTTTTAATTTGACTATATTAACTTCTTTTGACTTTTAATTATAAAAGAATAATCAGTAAAAGTATGATAATGATAACAGCACCCACAGATAAATAAACGCCTTGGTGGGATGCTCTTAAATTGGCATTAATGGCACGGACTTCTTTTCGGAGTGCTTTTTTTTCTGAATAATTCATTGACGATTTATCCATTTTTTTAATTTCCTCTAAACGAGAATACATAACTTTAACTTCGGCTGGAACTTCTTTGGTATCGACTGTTATTGCAGTGGGATTTTTTTCAGTAGCACTAATTGTGGACGGAATGATACTTAACGACAACACCATCATCATTAAATAAAGGGGTAATTTTTTCATGTTATTTTTGTTTTAATTATTTAAATTATTTATAAAGTAAAGATCGAAAATAATCAAACATAAAATGTTGCACTTTTATTGCAACTATTTACATAATTCACAGATTTAAAATAAGTTATATATTTTTTCTTTTAAATAAAAAAGGACAAGCTTTTAAGTTCCTGTCCTTTTCTGATATTAAAAATTCAATTGTCTTTTTACTAGACGAATTAGATTCCTTTATTGAAAATGTCAATAATCACGGTACGGTTATAAGCGCGTCCCTCAGGGAACTCGTTTTTAAATGGGGAGAAATTTGAATCCTCACCGTAGCCAGTTACTTCGAATTTAACATCAGTTCTACCAGATTTTACTAGAGCCTTTTCTATGATGTTTTTAACGTCGTTTGCACGAGCTAAAGACAATTTCAGATTATAGGCATCATTTCCAATGATATCGGCATGGCCGTGGATAATTACGGTTCCGTTTGCGGGAATCTTCGGCGCCACAACATCCGTAAGGTATTTTTGATAAATTGCGATAGCTTTTGAATCATTAAATTCATAAATAACACTGTATCTAAGACCTTCATCGATTTTAGCTGGAGCCCAAAGCACAATATGTGCAGTGGTTTCCTTACTTACAGTCTTGCCACTTTTGGTTTGACCTATCATTGTAATTTTGAAGTCACCTTCAGGTCGAGTACCTAAAATGGACTGTCCGGATAAGCTTGCACTTTCTTGAGTATAAGGCCCAAATGATTGCACTATTCCTTTTTCATTAACAATTTGGATAGACCATGATGTAAACGCTACGTTGGCCCCTTTTGTGTCAAAGGTTACATAACTTTCTATAGGGGCTACTTGCAAATTCGCAGTTTCTGAGAAATTAGATTTACCTGGACCACTTTGGAATTCTGCCAATAAAATTGGCGAACTGCTTTCGATAGAAACCCTTCTATCTCCTTCACGAAGAAGGTCTAATTCAAGTATTCCTCCTGGATGTTCTGAGGGGATATTTGGTTTAAATTGACCCTTGGTTCTAATTCTTAAAGCCTTGATTTCAAAGGTTTTTACCAAGTAGAATTTAATTGATTCTGCCATTTCCCTGCCTTCTTTTGGTCCTTTTTCTGAGGATCCTACCAAAACGATAGTTGCTGAAGGATTTTTTACCATACGATCACCAAGAATGTTGATAACATTATAGTACACATTCATTTGTCTTTCTGAACGACCGGATTGGTTTATAGGTGTTACCATTTCCATTTGATCTTCCCTGAAATCTTTTACGTCCTCTTTTTTAAGTAATTTGTATCGATTTGGAATTTCGGTTGAACCAATGTTAAAGTACACATAATTACGAAGTGGAAAAACTTCTCTAACACGACGTTGAACTGGAACGTTTGCAGGAGCATTTACAGAAAACTGAACTTCAGGATCTGGGATTAAAAGAACTTCCTCTGGTTTTTGAACTGGTTTTTGAATTAAATGACCTCGGCCAAATTTAAGTGCAACTCCAGCTCTCACAGTTGTCATGTTTAATGTTTCTATAGAACGTGGATTCTGTCCGAAGTAGGGTTGAAATGAGGCAAAAGGGGAAAGAACGAATTGTGTTTTATGATTTTGGGAAGAAAGCGGAATATCAAATCCAGCTCCAATTTGCATCGAAATTATAGTCTTATTGACATCACTAAAACCTCCTTTTACTTCAGGACTAACCACTTGATTAGGATAAGCAGGGTTAATTCTCAGTTGGTAAGTGAATGACTGATCTCTAATGAAAGCAAATCGTGGACCACCATATAAATAGAAATTTGATTTAAAAGGAGCGAAGCGCAAACTTGGCTCCACCGTAATATAACTAATGTATGCAGATAAGTCCGCTGGACAGTTACAAGGAGTAACTACTTGGTCAAACTTGGCTTTACGATTGTCATACCCTGCTTGTAACATAAAACCTAATCTTGTGTCAGGACGGTGATATTCAATCAGAGGAGCGATAAAAAGACCAACGCCTTTAGCATCATGAAAAGTAGCCGGAGGAGTTAAATCTGAATTCAACTGGTTAGTCGAACCACGATAGAAATTAAAATTAGCACCACCTGCTATACCAAAAAACCATGATGGTTTTGTATATCTGATCTCTTGTGATTCTTGAGCCTGAAGTGGCCCCTGAATGCATAACCATGCCAAAGCGATTAATATAAGGCTTTTAATGGGCAGATTATTGAGGGACCATGTCATGCTCGATCCCATTTTATAATTATTTATATTTTTCATTTTATATTTTTTAAAATTTTATATTTTTTTTGAAGAAATCCCGCCCGAAGACGGGATATAATTTTTTTGGTTTTTAAACCAATACTATCTATTGTTTAGTTAGGAACATTAATAACTGTATTTACCATAGTAACCGAAGATACTAGCGAAATCGCTCTACCATTTAATGTTGTTACGCTAGCATTTGTACTATTTGCAGGAGAAGATAAAGTCACTCCAGAATTGGCGATAATATTTCCAGTCATAACTCCTCCACCGGCGTAATTAATAACCGCTGTACTACCTACATACCAGTAAACATTTTTAGCCAAAGCTCCATTTATCAATTTAACGCTACTTGGAGCTGAGTCACCTACTGTTAAAGCAGAAGCACATTGGAAAACGAATATTGCATTAGCATCACCTTGGGCATCTAATGTAAGATCACCATTTGTTATTTTGAAAGTACCACTATTTGATTTATAAATACCAGGTGCTAAAGTTAATGAACCTAGTTCCCCTGCGCCTGGATCAATTCCACCTGGCATTGAAGCAGGAGAAATGCTTAAATAAGCTGCAGTCGCTGCATTTAATCCAGCTAAAGCAGTTGCTGCGTTTGTAGCATTTCCTGGAGGCGGTGCAGCTGCGAATATTCCACCAGTTACAAGTCCGTTATTAAGAGGCGTTACTGTATAAACATCGGCAGTCAAACCATCTTTGAAACCTGTTACCAAAGTTGAAGCGGCAGTAGTACCTATTTTTCCATTCACTACTGTGAATAAT
>CAIOTL010000044.1 GCA_903861155.1 uncultured Bacteroidota bacterium | reverse complement strand
TAGAAAAGGAATAAAATACATGAGAGTTGCTGCAACTATATCAGGATTACCGAGATTTTCAAAAGAATTTGATGTATTCCTCAATAGTTTACAAGGATATGAGCAAATTGATTGGTTTTTTTATTTGTGGAATCTTGATGAAAAAATTGTTCCAGATCCTAGGTTTGCTGAAATTGATTCTTGGACTGCTCCTTGTTGGAAAACAATGTCTGCGAATCAAATGAAGGAAAAAATTGCTAACAATCTTCCGAAGAATCACAAAATCGTTTTTTTAGAATTACATGAAATTCCTTCATATAATCCTATAAGAGAACCAATACCAAACGCTTGGACATATACAAAAGGGGTTTACTTTAATCACCTTGGACAAAAATTAGTAACAGAGGCTAGAGAAAATTATGAAAAAGAAAATGGAAAATACGATTTGGTAATAAAAGCTAGGCCAGATTGTGGGATCTATCCTTTTATAAATTTATATGATGCAAATGATTTTTTAAATCATAATCCTAATGCAATACTTACTCCAGCAGATCACCGAGTAGGTGTACAAGGGCGGGTTGTTTCCGAAGGGATTGCATTTGGTTCTAGCGATAATATTTCTATTTTTTCTAAAATGTTTGATTACATGTATGATTACGAATTACAGAGAGTAATTTTTCATCCGGAAACGCTAACAGCTCATCATTTGTATGTAAACGGAATCGTAACACCGATGACTAATTTTAACTTCTTATTTCGGCATTTTAAAACATCTACCGGTGGACCAGATTGGGGAAGATGGGCTTAATTTAAAGATTATAGTCTTTCCAATTTACGGTTTTAAATCCTTCGTTTGTAATTATGTTAATCCCTATAGCTCTATCTAAATTATTATGAGATAATTTATCATTAATAATATAACGAGTTCCTCCGACTCCCATGATCAAATAATCCCAAGCAATGCCAAACTGTCTAAGCTGCTTTTCGGTATGTTCTCTAGTGCTTTCTTTCCTTGCAGTAGTTAATATTATTTTATAATTCTGACTATCCCACTCGTTTAATTTTTCTATTACTCCAGGCAATATTGATGCTTCTTCTTTATAAACATCGGAGATTGTGTGTGCATGCTTTAATATAGTTCCGTCTATATCAATAAAAAAACTTTTAATATTATTGCTATTAAACTCTTTTAATTTACCTACGTATTTTGACACATCTTCAGGCGTTCCAAGGGGAACATAAACGTTTTTACCGATAGGAAAAGGTAATATAGTTTTATCTTTAAGATAATTAAATGTTTCGCTAACATAGCACTCCAGTTTACCTTCTGATCTAAAATTATCTATTAGATGTTCTGCACTTTTAACAAAATCTTTTCCGTGTGCCCAATAATGAAATCCGATTAATGCATCGTCTGATATAGGATTTTTTTCTGCAAGCCTAACAATTTTACCATCAATTATTTCAGCAAAGCTATTCTTTGGATCTGTACTTTTATATATGGCTAAAGCAGCATCGGGTTTCTTTTTCGAAAGAAATTTTAAAAAATCTTCAGGATTCCACTCTATTAACTGATCACAATTATAAATGATCAATGGCTCGTCGTTATCAATTAAATTTTTTGCAGCTAACACTGATTCTGTTGCCCCGCTAGTTAATCTTTTTAACTTTATTTCTTTTGATTCTGGTCTCTTTTTCTTTAAAATATCAGATAAAATTTTATTATGATTACTATCATGAAAATCTCTAGTTATAAAAATAAATTTACCATCGACGTTAAAACTGTCAATGCTGTGTTCTATCAGTGTTTTATTAGCAACTTCTATTAAAGGTTTTGGAAGGGTATACCCTTCTTTTTGAAATCGAGATCCTAAGCCAACCATTGGAATTATTATGTTCATTATAGAAATACCGTTGTAGAGTTAATTTTTAAAATAGATTCTTTAATCTCATTAGTATAAACACCTGCCCGTATTAATACTATTGGATTTTTTACTTCTTTTAGGCAATTCGGAGACGTAACTTTAAAATTAGTTCCGTATAATCTTTTATTTTGTTTTTCTATGTCGTTATCTAAGATACATTCTATTTGGGTACTAAGTACTCCAAGATTTAATAGCACTAGAGAAAACATATGTGCACCAAACAAATAAATTTTATTATTTTTTATATTTTGATTAATATTTAAAACATCTTCTTTTAAATTGCTGATATATTTATTAAACAATTCTTTCACGTAAGAAAAATCTGTAAAGTTATCGGGTATATCTTTTTCTTTAATTGCTTTAACAAAAATTGAATGATTCCCAACAATTTTCTCTGCTACCCTAAACCCGGTTTTATTTAAAATATATTCTAATATAAGATCGTCGATATAAAATGTATGTTCAAAACTCAGTGTATTAACAGCATTATTTTCAAGCCCGAATTTCATATTAGGTATTGAAATATACTGAGAGTCGCCGTATTCGAGTAACGAATTAATTTTGTTAAGAAATTTTATAGGATCGTACACATGTTCTAAGCAATGAGAATGTACTACTGTGTCAAACTTTTTATTAAAATTATAGGTTTCAAAAAAGTTTGGAATAAATTCTATTCTAGGATCTATAATTGAAGTTTTAATAGAAGGTTCAATAATAGACCAATTAAATTCTTTGTTAAGAGTAAGAAAATGTTCTGCTAATTTACCGCTTGCCCCGCCTATTTCGAGTACATTTTTGTAATTGTTCATGTTGATAAAATTAAAAAATTTTTGATGGTGTATTT
>CAIOTL010000043.1 GCA_903861155.1 uncultured Bacteroidota bacterium | reverse complement strand
GCAAGGTTTCTTCTTTCTTCTCTTCCGGAATATGTATTGGTATTTTAATGGCCATTGTTTAAAATTTAAAGAAGCGGCTAACATTGCCGGATATACCCTGAGGGATCCTCTGCCAACCGCTTATCATTCAGAGTGCTCATTTACTAAAAACCTTTGGTTAATTAATAATAAACTGAATGAGTATTTTAATGAACTTGTTTTTAAATAACGATAGTAACATTACGTGCCATTAATGCATCGTACTTTTCTTTGTATAGATTATAATCTTCATCGGTTTTACCAATAAAAATTTTAGATCCATCTTTCTCTTCTGTTTTCCATTTGCCTTCTTCATCCTTCGCAAGATGATCTTCCATCATGGCATTCAATTTCTCATTTGCTACTTTTAAAAACATGCTGTTGCGCTGGTAGAAATCTTTTATCTTATTGGCATTAAACACCGCAAATGCAGGTGAGTATTGAGATTGCTTTTGTATATCTCTTTCAATAACTAAAAGCTGTTGGTAAGTGCTGGTCTGTTGCATAAATGATCTATTGTATTTTATTAATAATGGTTTTGGTATTAATGTGCATGGCAACCATGCTTTGTTTCATTTCTTCAATTAGTGTAGATAAAGGCACTTTGGCATGTGTAGCCGGTGCAATATTGGCAACCAAATTATTTAACGCATCCACACAGCCTTTATAACAGGTGTTGGTGAATTCGTTTATCTCTTCTTTATTACTCATGCTGTTTTGGTTTAAAGAGGAGGCAGTAGAAACCACCTCCGTTTGTTCATTAAATTTCTAACACTAAAAATTGCAGCAGGTAGAAACAAGCTGCCTTAGATTGCTTGCTATATGAAAACTCATGAATATTTTTCGTCTATTATTTCTAACTGTGCAGTAGAAACATTCGGGTTTATTTCCCGGTACTTTTCTTGCATTACTTCGCTTACAGATTTTACCGGCTCTGTTTTTACTGCAGCCATTGGCCTGTATTTAGGACCTGAATTCTTTTGTTTTTCAAAAGTTTTTTTAGCTTCTTTTACTTCCCAAATGCACCATAACCAAATTGCACTTAAAGCAAGAGCTGCACTTAAAATTCCTTTATGATGGTCAATCCAAAAATTATTGAGTTGATCTAAAATGTTTTCCATATAGCATATGTTTAATTAATGGCAATTTTGCGTTGAAAAGATTCGTCTAATACAATCAGGTGTTCGCTAATGCATTTCAATAAAAGCAATCCTAATGCATCAGGTAATCGCGGCGCTTCTTCTGTTAAGGGAATTGCGGTTAATGTTTTGTTTGCAGGAATACCAACTGTAAAAATGTTTTCATTTTTTACAATACATACATCAGGCATTACTGAAAGAAGATCAGCAGCACTGTATGCAGGAAAAATATAGGTAGGTGGATCTAATTTGTTTAAAATATTTCTTGCGGAAACATAATAATCATCATAATCAAAAGCATTACTGTTTAAGTAACTTAAACCACGTTTTAATTGCCATTCGTATAATGTTTGAGTGGTAATACCGGAATTCATTAATTGGCGGCATACTTCAGGCACACAAAAATTGCGGTATAATGGTTTTTCAAAACTGGCTATTTCGTAGGTCATTGCGCTAACATTTCGTTGGTTGATTGATAGAATGTTTCCTGAATATTGATGTACCAGGTATTTGCCATTTCGTCCCAGGCTTTTTTGTTGCGGCTCTTCCAGTGAAAGATCACATGCATAAAAATTGTTTCGTTTTGTACGCCGCCTTCTATTTTATTCTTGTACATATTTTTTAGCATGGCAGCTAATTTTACTGCAGGCATACCACTATCTAACCATCCTAATGCATCACGTATATCGCCAAACTTAAAGCGGCGTATGGTGTAAATTTTTGCAATGCCTAATATCGTATCGTTTAATGCAATCTCATGTTCGGCATCCTGGTAAAACTTATCATCGGGTAAACGCACTGTGCCAAAATTGTCTTGTAACAATTTGTTATTCCAGTTTTTGGCGAAGTTGGTGCGGTGCATAAGCGTTGGTTAGTTAAGGGTTGGTAATTTTTCTCTGATCTTTTCAATTATTGGAGTGGTTAATTTTTCACCGTTAACAACGCGCTTTAAAGTGGTAATAGCTATCTCTAAATCATCTGCAGTTTTTTGAACATTGCCTTGAACTAACCTCATTCTTGTAGTAAGTTTCTTTCTTTCTCGTGTAGTTAAAACACCCAATTTTTGCGGTTTTGCCATTTTCTTCATTTTTGGTATGTAACTTGCGTTTTCAAAAGTTGAAAACGTTTTCGTTTTAATTACATAACAAATGTATGTGAGAAATACTCACACTTCCAAAATAAAAGTGAGAAAATAACACATATATTTTAATATAATTTATATGTTACAGAGAAACATTAAATTGAGAAAGGTTCGGGAAGAACT
>CAIOTL010000042.1 GCA_903861155.1 uncultured Bacteroidota bacterium | reverse complement strand
AAGTACGTCGTTTCAACTGGTTCTTATACAGTCAAAATAAAGAATTCGATTTCCATATGAACGATGATTTAGGTCGTATGGTGTTGAATCCTGATGTAAATGTTCGATCTCGTGGGGTTATGGAAAAATGTTCAATGTGTATTCAAAAAACACAAGCAACTATTTTGGCTGCCAAAAACGAAGGAAGAGAAGTTGTTGACGGAGAATTTCAAACGGCTTGTTCTAGTGCTTGTACTACTGGGGCAATGATTTTTGGAGATGTCAACGACAAAGAAAGTAAAGTTGCCAAGTTGGTGGAAGAGGAAAGAATGTATCATTTGTTAGAACACGTTGGAACAAAGCCAAACGTATTCTACCACGTTAAAGTTAGAAATACTTAATAAATTTAAAATCAATTTAAAGGATTATGTCTCATATATACGACGCACCCATTAGAAAACCTTTAATCATAGGTGATAAATCTTATCACGATGTAACAGTAGAAGTTGCTGCGCCTGTAGAAGGTAAAGCAAACAAACAGTGGTGGATTGTGTTTTCAATCGCATTGACAGCATTCCTTTGGGGAATGGGCTGCATCATTTACACTATTTCTACCGGTATAGGAACTTGGGGATTAAACAAAACAGTTGGTTGGGCTTGGGATATTACTAACTTCGTTTGGTGGGTTGGTATTGGTCACGCAGGAACATTAATTTCGGCGGTACTTTTATTATTCCGTCAAAGATGGAGAATGGGTATCAACCGTTCTGCGGAAGCGATGACCATTTTCTCAGTGATTCAAGCAGGTTTGTTTCCAATTATTCACATGGGTCGTCCATGGCTAGCTTTTTGGGTGGTGCCAATTCCGAACCAATTTGGTTCGCTTTGGGTCAACTTCAACTCGCCGTTACTTTGGGACGTGTTTGCAATTTCAACGTATCTTTCGGTTTCGTTAGTATTCTGGTACACTGGTTTACTACCCGATTTTGCGATGCTTAGAGACCGAGCCATAACCCCATTCAACAAGAAAATTTATTCTATATTGAGTTTTGGTTGGAGCGGAAGAGCAAAAGACTGGCAACGTTTCGAGGAAGTTTCCTTGGTTCTTGCAGGTTTGGCGACGCCATTGGTACTTTCGGTACACACAATTGTATCCATGGACTTTGCCACTTCGGTTATTCCTGGTTGGCATACCACGATTTTCCCTCCTTACTTTGTTGCAGGAGCCGTTTTCTCGGGATTTGCGATGGTGAATACCTTGCTTATTATTATGAGAAAAGTTTCTAATCTTGAAGCTTATATTACTATTCAACACATCGAATTGATGAATATCGTAATTATGATTACTGGTTCTATTGTTGGGGTTGCTTATATCACGGAACTTTTTATCGCCTGGTATTCTGGAGTGGAATACGAACAATATGCATTTTTGAATAGAGCTACCGGACCTTACTGGTGGGCTTATTGGTCGATGATGACTTGCAACGTGTTTTCTCCACAATTCATGTGGTTCAAGAAATTAAGAACAAGTATTATGTTCTCCTTCATTATTTCTATTGTTGTAAATATTGGAATGTGGTTCGAAAGATTTGTAATTATTGTAACTTCGTTGCACAGAGATTACTTGCCATCATCTTGGACAATGTTCTCGCCAACTTTCGTTGATATTGGAATTTTCATTGGGACTATTGGGTTCTTCTTTGTGTTGTTTTTGTTGTATGCCAGAACATTCCCCGTGATAGCACAAGCCGAAGTAAAAACAATATTGAAATCGACAGGAGATAATTTTATAAAAGCAAGAGCAGCAAATAAAGATTCACACCATGAGTAATAAAGTAATATACGCCATTTATAATGACGATGATATATTGATGGATGCCGTTAAAAAAACTCGAGCGGCACATCATCATATTGAGGAGGTTTTCACTCCGTTTCCGGTTCACGGATTGGATAAAGCAATGGGACTTGCGCCAACTAGACTAGCCATTTGTGCTTTCATATACGGTTTGTGCGGTTTGTCTTTCGGGACTTGGATGATGGATTACATCATGATTCAGGATTGGCCACAAGACATTGGTGGAAAACCAAGTTTTAGTTATATTCAGAATATGCCTTCTTTCGTGCCAATTATGTTTGAAGAAACCGTATTTTTTGCCGCACACTTAATGGTTATTACTTTTTATATGAGAAGTAGATTATGGCCATTTAAAGAGGCAGAAAATCCAGATGTACGTACAACGGACGACCATTTCTTGATGGAAGTTGCAGTAAACAATAACGAAAAAGAACTAGTTACATTTTTCGAAAATACAGGAGCAGTAGAAGTAAAAGTAATTGAAAAGCATTAATAGGGATATGAAAAGCGTATATAAAATAACACTTTTAGTAGGTATTACTATTTTAGTTTCGTCTTGTCACGACAATTCGAAACCAAATTATCAATACATGCCTAATATGTATGAGCCGGTGAGTTATAATACTTACTCTGAATCGAGTGCTTTCAAAAATGGCAAGGAAGGACAACTTCCGGTTGAAGGAACCATAAACAGGGGTTTTGAACCTTATGAATATCCTAATACTCCGGAAGCTTTGATTGCCGTGAAAGCAGCAAATTTGAAATCACCTCTCGGAGAACTTTCTCAAAAAGACAAGGATAAAGGAAAAGAACTTTTTGGAATTTATTGCGCCATCTGTCATGGACTTGCCGGTAACGGACATGGGAAACTGGTAACTCAAGGAAAATTTTTGGGTGTTCCTAATTACAAAGATAGGGTAATAAATGAAGGCAGTATTTTTCATGTTGAAACTTACGGACTTAATTTAATGGGCTCACACGCCAATCAATTGAGCAAAAAAGAACGTTGGTTAGTTGCGGCCTATGTGGTTGAACTAAAAAGTAAATTATAATTGTAGAACAAACTCATCGTAATAGATATGTATACATTTTCAAGTAAATTAAAAACATTTTCACTAATCTTGATGGCTGTTGGTCTTCTAGGAATTGGATATGGTTTTTTATCTGCACCCAAAGACATTCAACAAGTTGAGGCAATTCTTGCAGCAGATGCTCACGAAAGTCATCATGAAGGTTCTAATTCTTCAACCGAAGCGCACGCTGTTCCCGGAGAAACTAAAGTAAATGCCGAAACGGAACACAAAGAACATTTAGAACATGTTTTGAGTCAACTGCAAAACAAACCATGGGCTGCTTTATATGTTGCCTGTATTTTCTTTATGTTGATTTCTCTTGGTGTTTTGGTTTTTTATGCCATTCAGCAAGTAGCACAAGCAGGCTGGTCTCCAGTTTTATTCAGGGTTATGCAAGGAATCACGGCTTATTTGCCTGTGGGATCGGTAATTTTCTTCATTATTTTATTTCTTTGCGGATTGCATTATAGTAATATTTTCATTTGGTTAGATCCAAATGTAGTGGCACATGATAAAGTTATTGCCAATAAAACGGGATATTTGAATTTCCCTTTTTGGATATTGAGAGCTGCGATATTTTTAACGGTATGGAATCTTTATCGCTATTTTTCCAGAAAAAATTGTTTGGCACAAGATGAAGCTACGGATGATAGTTACTATAAAAAGAATTTCAAAATGACTGCTGGATTCTTGGTATTCTTCATAGTTTCAGAATCAATTATGTCTTGGGACTGGATTATGTCAATCGATCCGCACTGGTCAAGCACCTTGTTTGGATGGTATGTTTTTGCCAGTTTCTTTGTAAGCGGCATTACTACAATCGCATTGGTTACCTTGTATTTGAAATCGAAAGGATATTTGGAACAGGTGAATACAAGCCACATTCACGATTTGGCAAAATTCATGTTTGGTTTTAGCGTGTTTTGGACGTACTTATGGTTCTCCCAATTTATGTTGATTTGGTATGCTGATATACCTGAAGAAATAACTTATTTCGTGACCAGAATAGAGGTTTACAATCTTCCATTCTTTGGAGCAGTTGCCTTAAACTTCTTGTTTCCAATATTGATATTAATCAACACAGATTTCAAACGAATCACTTGGATCCTAGTAATTGCAAGTATCGTAATATTGTTTGGACACTACATTGATTTCTTTAACATGATTATGCCAGGAACTGTTGGAGACAAATGGTTTATTGGAGTTTCAGAAATCGGATCGTTATTTTTCTTCCTTGGATTATTTATTTATGTTGTTTTCACGGCACTTTCAAAAGTTCCTTTGTTGGCAAAAAGAAATCCATTCATAGAAGAAAGTAAACATTTTCATTATTAATATTTAAAGTAAAATTAGATGACAAGTTTGTTGGTAATTATAGTTTTAGTTCTGTTGGCTATTGCATTATGGCAGTTGACTAAGATATTCGATTTGACTCAAGTAGGTGAGAATGTGGATAATTCACAAATTGCGAATGATGGTGATAATAGCACACAGGGCTATTTGATGTTTGGTTTCTTGGCATTTATTTATATTTTCACCATTTATGGATTATTCCAATGGGGACCTTTAGTTCTCCATACTCCCGCATCAAAGCACGGTGCAACAGTTGATAATTTAATGAATATTACTTGGATTTTAATTTTCATTGTTCAAGCGATTACACAGGTTTTGCTGCATTATTTTGCTTTTAAATATAGAGGCAAAAAAGATCAAAAAGCACTCTTTCTTTCCGATAGTACAAAACTAGAATTAATTTGGAGCGGAATTCCAGCTATTGTTTTGACGGTTTTAATTCTTTTTGGACTATATGCTTGGACAAATATCACACATATAGACGATAATGAAAATACCATTGTAATCGAATTATATGCACAACAATTTAAGTGGACCGCCAGATATTCTGGTGCCGATAATGTTCTTGGTAAAGCCAATGTAAGATTAATAGAAGGAGTGAATACTCTTGGTGTTGATTTGTCCGACCCAAATGCTCAAGATGATTTTGTTGTGACAGAATTGCACATACCTAAAGGCAAAAAAATACATTTTAAATTTCGTTCTCAAGATGTTTTGCACTCGGCTTATTTCCCTTATTTCAGAGCACAAATGAACTGTGTTCCTGGGATGGTTACTGAGTTTGCTTTCAAACCTATTTATACCACTGCCGAATACAGGGAATTGCCTTATATGATTAAAAAAGTGGCTAATATTAATGCAATTCGTTCCAAGAAAAGTGCTGAACTTGTTGCAAAAGGTGAGACAGCTCTTGATCCTTACATCTTTGATTATTTGTTGCTTTGTAATAAAATATGTGGGGCTTCTCATTACAATATGCAAATGAAAGTAGTTGTCGATACGCCTGAAGATTACAAAAAGTGGTTGGAGGGAAAAACAACTATAGTTGAAGAAGTTAAAGCTGCCAATGTGCCAAAACCTGTTAAAGGAGGAGTGGGCAAGGATTCTATAAAAGCCAAGGATACTGCGGTTGTTGCCAAAGTTGCAATGAAATAATTATTTACAAAATTTAAAGTATACAGATATGTCAGCAGAAGGTCACGAACAAGGACACGAACACGAACACCACCATAAAGACACTTTTATTACTAAATACATTTTTAGTATAGATCATAAAATGATTTCTAAACAATACCTAATAACTGGTATTATTATGGGAGTTATTGGAGTAATGATGTCCATGCTTTTCAGAATGCAATTGGCTTGGCCGGAACAATCCTTTAAAATATTTAATGTATTATTGGGCGATAAATGGGCTCCAAACGGAGTAATGGCAAATGATATTTATCTGGCATTGGTAACCATTCACGGAACCATAATGGTTTTCTTTGTCTTGACGGCCGGTTTGAGCGGAACTTTCAGTAATTTGTTGATTCCACTTCAAATTGGAGCTAGAGATATGGCTTCCGGATTTATGAATATGATTTCCTATTGGTTATTCTTTTTGTCTGCGGTTATTATGTTGAGTTCCTTATTTGTTGAAGCGGGACCAGCAAATGCAGGTTGGACAATTTATCCTCCGTTAAGCGCATTGCCACAAGCAATTTCAGGATCAGGTATGGGGATGACTTTATGGTTGGTTTCCATGGCGATTTTCATTGCTTCGTCATTGATGGGCTCACTGAATTATATTGTTACCGTTATCAATTTAAGAACCAAAGGCATGTCGATGACCAGACTTCCGTTGACCGTTTGGACATTCTTCGTGACTGCAATTATTGGAGTTGTTTCATTTCCAGTATTGTTGTCGGCAGCTTTATTATTGATTTTTGATAGAAGTTTCGGTACTTCTTTCTTCTTGTCAGATATTTATATTGCTGGAGAAGTTTTGCATTATCAAGGAGGTTCGCCAGTTTTGTTTGAGCACTTGTTCTGGTTTTTGGGACACCCTGAAGTTTATATCGTGATTTTGCCAGCCATGGGAATTGTTTCCGAAGTTATGGCTACGAATTCACGCAAACCTATTTTTGGTTACAGAGCCATGATTATGTCCGTTTTGGCAATTGCATTCTTGTCCACCATCGTTTGGGGACACCACATGTTTATTTCTGGTATGAATCCGTTCTTGGGATCGGTATTTACCTTTACCACCTTGCTTATTGCAATACCATCGGCTGTAAAAGCCTTCAACTGGATTACGACTTTATGGAAAGGAAACTTGCAATTTAATCCCGCGATGTTGTTTTCCATCGGAATGGTTTCTACTTTCATAACTGGAGGTTTAACTGGAATTATTCTTGGAGATAGTACTTTAGATATCAATGTTCACGACACTTATTTTGTTATTGCACACTTCCACTTGGTAATGGGAATTTCTGCTCTTTATGGAATGTTTGCTGGAATTTATCATTGGTTTCCAAAAATGTTCGGAAGAATGTTGAATAAAAATCTGGGATATGTGCACTTTTGGGTAACCGCGGTTTGTGCTTATGGCGTGTTTTTTCCGATGCACTTCATAGGATTAGCAGGATTGCCAAGACGTTATTATACGAATACCAACTTTCCATTATTCGACGATTTACAAAACGTAAACGTGCTTATCACCACTTTCGCCTTGATTGGCGGTGTATTCCAATTGGTATTCTTGTACAATTTCTTCAGTAGTATTTTCTACGGAAAAAGAACGGTACAAAATCCTTGGAGATCCAATACCCTAGAATGGACGGCTCCAATAAAACATATTCACGGAAACTGGCCAGGTGAATTACCTGAAGTACACCGTTGGCCTTATGATTACAGCAATCCAGCTCACGATGAGGATTTTGTTCCTCAAAACGTGCCAATGAAAGAAGGCGAAGAAGTTCTTCATCACTAATAGCTTTCAATAAAATATAAAAATGCCTTTCGATTCGGAAGGCATTTTTATTTGTTCCTAACTTTGTTATATTTGTAGAATAAGTGAAAATTTAGATCTGATCGCTCGGAATAGAAATTATATGAAAAATTCAAAACTTAAAGTGGTTTTTAAAATACTATTGTTCAGTCTAATAATTTATGCCGTATGGATATTGTTAAATTTGTATTTTGGATGGTATGGTAATGAACAATGGAAATATAGAAGGATAACTTATGGAGATAAAAATTTATCCATAAAAAGAAATGTTTTTGTTAAAAATTTAGCATTTAAATCAAGTATAAGTTTGAATGATTTTAATGTATTTATAGAAAAAGGACATAAATATGATTTTAATGGTGTTGATAAAATTAGATTGATTAATAATTCAAAATATCCTTACCAAGTGTCAATGAGTAAAGTAGACACGCTAAATAAATTT
>CAIOTL010000041.1 GCA_903861155.1 uncultured Bacteroidota bacterium | reverse complement strand
TTTGGATTAGTCCAAATCACAAGACAAAGGGTAAGACCGGAAGTCAACATTAAAACTAGAGAAGAAGATCCCAACAATATTGAAGGCGAAATTGAAGCGCCAATTCAAATCATTGACAAAATCGCCTTAGATCTAGAAAATATATTAAAATCTCACACTGAAGTTGTACTTAATGTACATCCCTTTGTGGCCGCATACCTTACCAAAGGTTTTCCATCAATACGTTCAAAATGGTTTTTTGAACATAAAAAATGGGTGAAAATCATACCACGTGACGCTTACACGTATCTTGAATATCATTTCTACGACAAAAAAGGAAGTGCTATTAAAGAATAAAACAAAAACCGCTTCTCTTAAGATTAGCGGTTTTTTTGTGTCTTTTTTTTAGGAGCTATTCTAGCTATTCGTTGCAATATTCATTTTTTTTATTTAAAACACAACTTAAATGAAAATTAATAAATTATTATTAAATTCACTCGTTTTAAAAAAACAACAAATGCTAAATAGCGAAACAACATATTTTTCTAAAAATAAAATCATTATAAACAAAAAAAATGTTGTTTATATTTTAGCAATAATAGCTTTTTGTATTTCCTTAGTATTTGTTGATTTTTATTTTTTACCAAAAGCAAAAACTAATGATGTATTGTCATATCATAAGATAAAATACATGAGCAATCGTGGTAACAGATTTGAAGTTGATAACAAATATTTTACTCGAAAAGGATTCTCTTTTACAACTGAACAAAACTCCCTAACCGAAGTTAATTTAGAAATTGAACATACTTTTCTATTTAAATATGTTACAAAAGTAAAAACAAAAGATAAAGATTATTCTGCCGTATTAATTAACAATATATGTGGAATGCAATTTTACTTGTATTGTTTTTTTCTTTTTTCAATAATTATCAGCTTAATAATACTTCTTTCAGGTAAAAGCTACTCTAAAAACACATTTGACAACATAATTTGCTTTAATTCATTTATGCTGTTTTTATGCATATGCATCGCTTATATTTACTAAAAATAAATAATAAAGAAACGACAAAATTATTTCCTTCTCGTGGCAAAGAATCTTTTCATCAATTCCGCAGCTTCATTCGCCAAAACTCCCCGAACAACCGTAGTTTTCGGATGCAATTGGGTGCCCATTTTCTCAAAACCACGGTTTTCATCGCTTGCGCCAAAAACAATTTTCGAAATCTGACTCCAATACAAAGCGCCAGCGCACATTTGGCAAGGTTCAATGGTGACATAAATCGTGCAACCTGTTAAATATTTTCCACCAAGGAAATTCGCGGCTGCAGTTATCGCTTGCATTTCGGCATGAGCGGTAACATCATTCAGCATTTCGGTGAGATTATGACCTCGGGCAATGATTTTATTGTCGATTACAATTATAGTGCCAACGGGAATTTCGTCTTTTTCAAAAGCCATTTCTGCCTCTTGCAAGGCTTTCTTCATAAAATATTCGTCGGTGAAAGGGTTTTCCATAATTGCAAAAATAAGAATTCAATTCGTACATTTGCTTTATGTCAGACAATTTACTCAAAAACATCAACAATCCAACCGATTTACGTTTACTTGACGAAGGGCAACTTCCTCAATTGGCTCAAGAATTGCGTGATTTTATTATTGGCGTTGTGGCAGTAAAAGAAGGTCATTTGGGCGCAAGCCTTGGCGTTGTAGAACTTACAATTGCTTTGCATTATGTCTTCAACACACCCGAAGATTTATTGATTTGGGATGTCGGTCATCAAGCCTACGGACACAAAATATTGACCGAAAGAAGAGCAATTTTTCATACTAATCGCCAACTCAATGGGATTTCGGGATTTCCAAAACGGAGCGAAAGTGTTTATGATGCTTTTGGCGTAGGCCATTCTTCCACTTCTATTTCGGCAGCTTTAGGAATGGCGATTGCTTCTAATTTGAAAGGAGATTTTGAGAAACATCATATTGCTGTTATTGGCGATGCGTCGATTGCATCGGGAATGGCATTCGAAGGCTTGAATCACGCGGGAGTTACCGATGCCAATTTATTGGTCATTCTTAATGATAATGCAATTGGTATTGATCCAAGTGTTGGTGCTTTGAAAAATTATCTCACTGCTGTGAAAGAAGGAAAAAATCCGAAGAAAAATAATATGATTAAGTCCTTGAATTTTGATTATTCAGGACCCATTGATGGCAATGATGTTTTTGCAGTTATCAAAGAATTAAAGCGTTTGAAAAAAATAAAAGGGCCAAAATTCCTTCACCTCATTACCACAAAAGGAAAGGGATTGCAACAAGCCGAAGAAAACCAAGTGAAATATCATGCTCCTGGAAAATTTGACGCTAACACGGGAGAAATTCACCCAAAATTAGAAGAAAATCTTCCTCCAAAATATCAGGATGTTTTTGGTTTGACCTTATTAGATTTAGCCAAAAAAAATGAAAAAATCATCGGAATCACACCCGCAATGCCATCGGGAAGTTCATTGAAATTTATGATGGACGCTTTCCCAAAACGCGCCTTTGACGTCGGTATTGCAGAACAACACGCCGTCACATTATCAGCAGGAATGGTAACACAAGGAATTGTAGTTTTTTGCAATATTTATTCCACTTTTTTACAACGTGCCTATGACCAAGTCATACACGACGTGGCTTTGCAAAATTTACCCGTTATTTTTTGTTTGGACAGAGCAGGTTTAGTAGGCGAAGACGGCGCAACACATCACGGTGCTTTTGATTTGGCTTATTTGCGTTGCATCCCGAATATGATCGTTTATGCACCCTTGAATGAAATTGCGTTGCAGAACATTTTATACACCGCTCAATTAGGCCTAAATCATCCTATTGCAATCCGATATCCTCGTGGTCGTGGGCAAATTATAGATTGGCAAAAACCGTATGAACAATTAGAAATCGGAAAAGCGAATTGTCTCAAAAAAGGCTCGAAAGTAGCAGTTTTATCTAATGGAACTATTGGCAACAATGTGACTTTGGCTATAGCCAAAATGAATAATCCACAAACAATTGCCCATTATGATTTTGCCTTTGTAAAACCTTTGGACACGCAATTATTACATAGTATTTTCGAAAAGTTTGAAAACATAATTACTCTTGAAGATGGTGTTATGAAAGGCGGTTTTGGAACAGCAGTCCTTGAATTTTCAGCCCAAAATAATTATAATTCGAAAATACAAATCCTTGGTATCCCTGACGAATTTATTGAACAAGGTACTATTCAACAACAACAACAATTTTGTAATATTGACGTTAATAGCTTAAAAAATATTTTTTCAAGTTATTGAAAAGTTTATTTTTGCGTTTTTAAACCTAATCGTCAATAATGAAATTCATACAGTATACTTTACTCCTATTTTTACTTATAACTTCTATAAAAGGTTTTTCTCAAGAGGCACCAATAGCTTCTATAACAATAGAATTTAAACCTGTAATTGTACCGATAACAGCACCTACAAAATTAGTAATTGCAAAAATACAATATAGAAAACCGCTAATTTTATCCCATTGGACTAGAAAAAATATGGTGGGCTTTGACATGAATGAAATTTCATTTTCGAATTGGAATGCTGGTGGTGTAAGCTCTATTTCGGGATTAATAAAAGGGGAATTTACTAGAATACATACTCTTGAAAAAAGCATATGGTTCAATGAATTAATCATCCGTTATGGTATTAACAAACAGGATGGTTACGAAGTTAGAAAGTCGGATGATGCAATCCGATTTACCTCTACATTGGGGTATCGAAAAGATACTTTGTCAAATTGGTATCATTCCGCTAAATTCAATTTTAACACTCAGTTTGCCAATGGATATAATTATCCAAATACAAGTTCATCTATTTCAAAACCCTTTGCACCAGCCTATACTTTCCTTGGAATTGGTGCCGAATATTTCGACAAGAAAAAAAAACTAAATTTTTATATTTCTCCTTTGACTATGAAAAACACTTTGGTTTTAGACCAAAATCTGGCTAATCAAGGTGCTTTTGGTGTATCTAAAGCGGTATATGACTCCTCTGGAAATTTAATTTCGGAAGGAGCAAAATCAAAAACTGGCCTTGGCTTTTTGGTAACCAATTTTTATAAAAAAGAAGTAGTTAAAAATATTACTATGGAAAACCGGTTGAGTTTGTATTCCGATTATCTTCACAATTTCGGCAACATTGGTGTAGACTGGGAACTAAAACTGGACTTGATTGTAAACCAATATGTTAAAGCAAATATTGGCACGCATATTATTTATGATGACGACATAAAATCCAAAAAGGGAATTAACGGATCGCAAGTAACAATGGGTCCAAAAATCCAGCTGAAACAAATGCTAGGGGTCGGGTTAGCATATGTTTTCTAAAATCAATTCTTTTTTCTGCCGTTGATGGTTTCATATAATTCCAAAGCATTCCCATCGGTCAAAAGCGAAACGTAATGACAAATATGCAAGAGTCTTTGATACAAACCCTCTTTCTCCTCAAGGAACTTTTCAGGCAACACTTTCAACAATAGTTTGTCATAATTAGAAGCATTTCCGGAAAATTTATTGTTAAAAGCGGTGATAAATTTATCCAATAAAGTCTGAATAATTTGATATCCCACTATCTCTTTTTCGATTACTTCACGACTTTGATAAATGTTTTTGACACTCAATTTAATGATATCGTCCATTTGAACTTTATATTTACTTTTGTCCGTTAATGAAAAAGGAAATCTGCCTTGCAAAATGGCGTCTTCATTTTCGACAAAAACTTTAACTGCATCGTTTATCAAACTTCCAATTGCCAATGCTCGCAAGTAACTAATTCTATCTTCTTTTGTGGTTAAAGTATTGTATTTTAAAGTGTCAATACTATCTTTCACTAATTTTATCAAATATTCTAAAGCAAAATCTTCAGAAACTAAACCTAAATTAATCCCGTCTTCAAAATCGATAATCGTGTAGCAAATATCATCGGCAGCTTCGACCAAATAAGCCAAAGGATGTCTTTCGAAGCCAATGTTATTTCCATCTTTATTTGGAATCATTCCCAGTTCTAAAGCTACATCTTCGAAGAATTTCTTGTCTGATTGAAAGAAACCGTATTTTTTATCGGCGATATTTTGTGTTGGTTTTTTGGGTAAACTTTCCTTAGGATATTTCATAAAGGCACCTAAAACTGCATAAGTAAGCCTATTTCCACCTAAAACTCCTGTACGACTTGCGGTAAGCACCGAAAATCCGTTGGCATTTCCCTCAAAATCAATCAAATCCTGCCATTCTTTGGCCGATAATTGCTCTTTGTATTGTTGCCCTTTTCCAATGGAAAAATACTCTCCTATGGCTTTTTCTCCTGAATGTCCAAAAGGCGGATTTCCTATGTCGTGTGCCAATGAAGCTGCAGCAACAATTGCCCCGAAATCATTCGCCTGAAAACCGTAAACTGCTGCCAAATGAGGATGTTTTTCGATAATTTTCTTTCCCACTAATCGACCTAAAGAACGACCAACTACTGAAACTTCTAAACTATGCGTCAATCGAGTGTGCACAAAACCAGTTTTCGAAAGTGGAATAACCTGTGTTTTGTCCTGTAAACTCCGAAATGCCGACGAGAAAATAATTCGGTCATAATCGACCTCAAAACCCAAACGCGTGTCATCTTGCTCTATACGTAATCGCTTTCCTGTGTCGCCTTGACGTCGTAGTGATAAAAGTTGTTCCCAGTTCATTGATATCTTTGGTTTTTTTTGAATAAGCGAATATAAAGAAAAAGGATGTGTTTAAAATAAAAACAGCCATCAAAAATGACGACTGATTCTATTTTTATAATTCTTTCAAGGAAAAAAAACGGTTCCCTTTTTTTTATTGAACTCATGTTTTCGAACAACATAAGTATCGGAAAATAAATCGTGTAATCCTCTGACATTAACCCCCAAAAAAGTTAGCCCTTCAAGAGGAATAAATCGAGTGAGTGTTCGAAGGATAATCATATGCATTTTAGGTCTTGTGCCGTCCTTTGCAACAACAATGGTTTTAGTAAAATATTTGGCGAAGGTTCTCGAAAAATATATTTCGGTCAGAAAGTAGTATAAAAACATAATGACAAGCCAAAAACCGATTTTCTCGTAAGTGGTTGTCGATTCAGCCCAGTTTGACAAAGCATAAATATTGGTTATTTCACCAATGATAATGACTGTCGTTCCAAGGCTAATCCAAATAACATACACAATCAAAAAATCGAGAATGAAATTTAGAAAACGTTGCTCCCGCGAAGCGAACAAATCATCTGTAATAGTAAACTCTATATTTTCCATTCTTGATGTTTTTGATAATTATGAAAAATGTTTTTTTGTAGCGATAACTCCCTCAAATATAGTGAATTATTTTTGAAAAAAAATACTTCAATTTTATTTATTGTTTGCTGGAATTACTTGAATATCTAGAAATAAACAAGGGGAAACACGTTTATTCTAAATTGAATTTTCAATTTCGAGAAGACCTTTAAAATCACTTATGTTTTGTTCGAGTTTGTCTTTTTTCACAACAAAGGTTTTGGAATTTTCATCGTGCCAACCGAGTTTCCTTCCACTTAAAAAAGTAAAATATTCAAAAGGAATTATTCGCAACAATGTTCTTCCTAAAATGTCATATGGTTTTGGTTTTGAACCATCTTTCAATACGACTATAGTATTTGTAAAATATTTGGATAAAGTCCGAGCAAATAATATTTCAAATGTGGAATAATAAAAAAACATTAATATCATCCAAAATAGAATATTTTGATATCTATCAAATGAATTAAACCAATTCAATAAATACTTATGATAGTTAATAAAAGGAATAAATGCTGATGTAAAATAAATTAACTGCCTTAGAATTCTTAAAAAAATTATGTCAATCAAAAAGTTCAAAAACCGCGTGATTTTTGATGCTAGAATATAATTGGGAATTGTATATCTTGTACCCATTTGACTACAAATATAAAAAAAACAGCTGCCAAATTATTGACAGCTGTTTTTATTTCGTCTTAATCGAGATGAGATTGCTTCGTTCTTCGCAATGACTAACTTCCACACATTTCGCAATCTTCTGGTCCGGCATTTCTAGCCAATTCAATCATTGCTCTGTATTCTTCTGCAGACATTTCAACAGCTTCATTCAAAACCGCAATAGGTTGCAATTGTTGAGTAACTTGCTCTTTCACTTCAATTGGCTCCGCTTTTTTGTCGTTATTCAAGGTGAATTTTATCGCGTCAACTGCTGATTTTGTCCTCAAATAATACATACCGGTTTTCAACCCAGATTGCCAAGCATAGAAGTGCATCGACGTTAATTTAGAATAATTGGCGTCTTGCATAAACAAGTTCAACGATTGTGATTGATCCACAAAATAACCACGTTGGCGTGACATATCAATGATGTCTTTCATTGACATTTCCCAAACAGTTTTGTACAATTCCTTTAAATCCTGCGGAATATCGAGGTCTTGAACCGAACCGTTCTTTCTCATTAAATCTTGTTTCAAATCCTCATTCCACAAACCAAGTCTTACTAAATCTTCGAGTAAATGCTTGTTGACCACGATAAATTCGCCCGAAAGCACGCGTCTTGTGTAAATATTGGAAGTATAAGGTTCGAAAGCTTCGTTGTTTCCCAAAATTTGAGAAGTCGAAGCCGTCGGCATTGGCGCAACCAAAAGTGAATTTCTCACGCCGTGTTCCATCACTTCTTTTCTCAAAGAACCCCAATCCCAACGACCAGAAAGCTCTTCGTCCTTCAATCCCCATAGATTGTGTTGGAATTCTCCTTGCGAAATTGGCGAACCTTTAAAGGTAGAATAAGGCCCTTCTTCTTTGGCCATTTCCATTGAAGCGGTTACGGCTGCAAAGTATAAAGTTTCGAAAATTTCTTGGTTCAATTTCTTGGCTTCATCGCTGGTGAAAGGCAAACGCAATAGGATAAAAGCATCTGCAAGACCTTGAACTCCAAGACCCACAGGGCGATGACGCATATTTGAATTTTCGGCTTCTACTACAGGATAATAATTTCTGTCGATTACTTTGTTCAAGTTTCTCGTAACACGTTTGGTCACGTCGAATAGTAGTTTGTGGTCAAATTTCCCGTTTTCAACAAACATTGGCAACGAAATAGACGCCAGATTACAAACCGCAATTTCATCTTTGGATGTAAATTCCATAATCTCGGTACACAAATTCGATGAACGAATGGTTCCAAGATTTTTCTGATTCGATTTTCTGTTCGCTGCATCTTTATACAACATATAGGGCGTTCCGGTTTCGATTTGAGACTCCAGAATTTTCTCCCACAATTCACGCGCTTTGATGGTTTTTCTGCCCTTTCCTCTTTCTTCGTAGGAAATATATAATTTTTCGAATTCCTCTCCATAAACATCATACAAACCTGGACATTCATTCGGACACATCAGCGTCCAATAGGCATCTTCTTGAACACGTTTCATAAACAAATCCGATGTCCACATCGCAAAGAATAAATCTCTGGCGCGCATTTCTTCTTTTCCGGTATTCTTTTTCAAATCCAAGAAATCAAAAATGTCAGCGTGCCAAGTTTCGATATAAATCGCAAAACTTCCCTTGCGTTTTCCACCACCTTGATCTACATAACGAGCCGTATCATTGAAAACTTTCAGCATTGGAACAATTCCATTCGAAGTTCCGTTGGTGCCCCGAATATAAGAACCCGTTGCGCGAACATTGTGGATGGAAAGTCCAACTCCTCCTGCCGATTGCGAGATTTTAGCTGTTTGCTTCAGTGTATCATAAATTCCATCGATGCTGTCGTCTTGCATTGCCAAAAGGAAACAAGAAGACATTTGAGGTTTTGGAGTTCCCGCGTTGAACAACGTTGGCGTGGCGTGGGTGAAGAATTTTTTCGACATCAAGTCATACGTTTCTATCACGGAATCCAGATCGTTCAAGTGAATTCCTACCGAAACACGCATCAACATATGTTGCGGACGTTCGACGATTTTTCCGTTTAATTTCAACAAATAGGAACGTTCCAAAGTTTTGAACCCAAAATAATCGTAGTTGAAATCTCTATTATATATAATGTGCGAATCCAAGAATTCGGCATTGTCCATGATCACTTTATGCACTTCTTCCGAAAGCAAAGGTGCTTCCTGACCATTTCTTGGATTGATGTAATGAAACATTTCGTTCATTGTTTCCGAGAAAGATTTTTTAGTATTAGAATGCAAATTTGAAATCGCAATTCGCGCCGCCAATTGGGCATAATCCGGATGTGCAATCGTCATTGAAGCTGCAGTTTCGGCAGCAAGATTGTCTAATTCCGATGTGGAAACTCCATCATACAAACCTTCAATCACGCGCATCGCCACTTTCACCGGCTCCACCAAACCGTTCAATCCGTAACATAATTTTTTTATTCTATCCGTAATCTTATCGAACATTACAGGCTCCTTATGGCCATCTCTTTTTACTACATACATAAGCTTACTTGTTTTTTAAAATAGACAATCCCTTCCCTATTTTGGTTTATTTGTGTTTGTTTTTTTTGGGAAACTAATCCCGTGTAATTCTAAATATTTTTATTTTTTTGGAGCTATTTCCCGCTATTGGTTGCAATCTTTTTTGAGGCGAAAAATCGCCTCAAAAAAGGATTTCCACTGCTATCGGGGCTAGCCAAATTGCAAGACTAGTAGAAATTTCTATTTTAGAATCATTAAAAAATTAATTCTTAATGGCGAATATTTTGAAAAATATCAAAAATCAGCGTCAAAGCTAATTTTTTGAGCATCAGAATCAGTATTCATTACTCCTGATTTTTGGTATTCGCCAACTTTCTTTTCAAAGAAATTTGTTTTCCCTTGAAGCGAAATCATATCCATAAAATCAAATGGATTTGGCGTATTGTATTCTCTCTTGCAACCCAATTCCACCAATAATCTATCGGTTACAAACTCTAAATATTGCGTCATCAAAACCGCATTCATGCCAATTAAACTTACCGGAATCGATTCAGTGATAAATTCTCTTTCGATGTTTAATGCGTCGACGATAATTTCTCTGATACGTGCTTTAGGCACTTTATGTTTCAAGTGATGATTATGCAAATGCACAGCAAAATCGCAATGCACCCCTTCGTCACGAGAAATTAATTCGTTAGAAAAAGTTAAACCAGGCATCAATCCGCGTTTTTTTAACCAAAAAATAGAACAAAAACTTCCCGAAAAGAAAATACCTTCCACTGCTGCAAAAGCAATCAATCTTTCAGCAAAAGATTCGGATTCGATCCATTTCAAAGCCCATTGCGCTTTTTTCTTAATCGCAGGAAAAACTTCAATTGCAGTAAATAATTCGTCTTTTTCGGCTTCATCTTTCACATAAGTGTCAATCAAAAGAGAATACGTTTCACTATGAATGTTTTCCATCATAATTTGGAAACCATAAAAGAATTTTGCCTCGGCATATTGTACTTCGTTGATAAAGTTTTGAGCCAAATTCTCATTTACAATTCCGTCCGAAGCGGCAAAAAAAGCAAGAATATGTTTCACAAAATATTTCTCGTCTTCACTCAATTTATTGTTCCAATCATTCAAATCTTGGGCCAAATCAATTTCTTCAGCAGTCCAAATACTGGCCTCAGTTTTTTTATAAAACTCCCAAATATCTTGGTGTTTGATAGGAAAAATCACGAAACGATTTTTATTTTCTTGTAAGATTGGTTCAATTTGCGGCATTGCTGTTTTTTATTTTTTTGAAATTTTAACGAATATTTATGTTTTCGTAGATTACAAAGATTGTGAATTCTTGCGGTTATTAAAAGCCACACTTATTCACAATCGGCTTGAGTTTTTAACAAATAGAAGGAATTTGGATAATT
>CAIOTL010000040.1 GCA_903861155.1 uncultured Bacteroidota bacterium | reverse complement strand
GGGCTGGGGTAAACGAAAATTTACAGGATTTAGTTTTACCTTTTCTTTCCCTCTCTAAAGGTTGAAAAAGAAGTCAACATATTCTCTATTTATAAATTACACCTTAATTTTCGCTCCCTTTAGGGCTGGGGTAAACGAAAATTTATGATACTGATTTTATAAAATTTTTAATTTCATTAATAACTTCTGGCAACTTCAATAGTACTTCTTTGTTTGAAAACCGGATTACTTTTAGCCCTAGGAATTCTAAAGTTGCGGTTCTTTCTTTATCTAATATTTGCTGATCTTCTGCAAGATGATACCCTCCATCTATTTCAATGACTAATTTTAGTTTATGACAATAAAAGTCAGCTATGTATTTACTTATTGGATGTTGTCTTCTAAATTTACAACCCTCCACCTGATTATCTTTTAATGCTAACCATAGTAATTCTTCTGCCTCAGTTGGATTTTCTCTTAATTTTTTAGCATTAGAAAAAATAAAAGCGGAAGCTCCTTTCCACATATTATCTGGTTCAAATGGATTTCTTTTCATATTTAATATTCTCATTTCCCTAATTTTCGCTCCCTTTAGGGCTGGGGTAAATGAAAATTTACAGGATCTAGTTTTACCTTTTTCTTTCCCCTCTCTAAAAGTTGAAAAAAGAAGTCAACATATTCTCTATTTATAAATTATTCCCTAATTTTCGGCTCCCTTTAGGGCTGGGGTAAACGAAAATTTACAGGATTTAGTTTTACCTTTTCTTTCCCTCTCTAAAAGTTAAAAAAAGAAGTCAACATATTCTCTATTTATAAATTATACCCTAATTTTCGCCTCCCTTTAGGGTCGGGGCAAACGAAAATTTACATCAAATCCCCCTCATTCAAAAAAACCCATTGTTTTAGGTCTTTCTTCAGCACTTTCCCAATGACTTCCTGAAAATGGCGTGCGTCAATCCCAAAACCTTTTGGCTTTTTAGCCTCCAGATCCTCAAAACTGAGAATATGGTTTTTGGGCAAATCTTTGTTCACCGCGAGTGATTTTTCGAAAATTTGTTTCAATGAAGCAAAATCGGCATTCGTATTTTTATCGATGGGATGGGATAGTGCGCTGGCAATATTTCGAACGGCAATTACCAAATTCTTAGTTTCTTGGATTGTTAATGATGCCTTGGCATCTGGGCCAAAAAGCTGTCGGTCGAAGACCACGTGAAATTCGAGGATACTCGCCCCCAAAGCCGTGGCGGCAATGCAAGTTTCCATCTTGGCGGAATGATCGGAAAAACCAACAGCCACTCCATATCGGTTTTTTAATTCCGGAATCACGTTCAAGCCATAATGTTCGGGCTGGGTGGGATAAGCGGTGGTACATTGCAGAATAGAAAAATCGACGTTTCTTTCCTTCAGGAAGGCCACGGTGGTGTCCAACTCGGCATACGAACTCATGCCCGAGGACAAAATCACGGGTTTCCCCGTTCGGGCAATTTTTTCCAAAATCAGGAAATTATTGACTTCGCCAGATCCTATCTTGTACTGCTCCACTCCCATTTCTTCCAGCCAATCGACTGCCAAGTTGCTGAAAGGGGAACAAATAAAATCGAGTCCCAGACTCTCGCAATGTTGCTTGATGCCTTTCCATTGTTCGAGGGTAAAACCCATTCGTTTCCAGTAATCGAATCTGGTTTTGTCCTCGAGCGAGAATTGGACCCGAAAAGGTTCATGTTCGCTGCTCTCGGCTTCGGCGATATGCATCTGGAACTTCACGGCATCCACACCCGTCTCGGCAAGGGCATCGATATAGGAATACAAGATTCCCAGACTGCCTTCGTGGGCCTGACCGATTTCGGCAATGATATAGGGAGATATAGTATTTAAATTTGTCATTTTCTTTGCGTTTTTAATCAAAATTCGATAGTTAAAAAATCGGCTAACCCGCAAACAACCACTTGTGGGGCAATGTCATAAGTACCTGAAATTGGGGTGATAACAAATGTTTTTTGAGGTTGCACCACTTCCAAAGCACGCCAAAATCCTTTGGATAATTTTGGTGTCATCGATGCTTTACATTCTATGGCAATTCGTTGATTTCCTTTTTCCAATATCAAATCCAATTCGTCTCCGGAAGCCGTTCTATAAAAATAATAATTCCAGTCTGGCCTATTTACGATAACATTTTCGACGACCATACCTTCCCAAGACGACCCAAATATAGGATTTCCCAGTAATGAATTATAATCAGGAATTGCCAATAATTGATGCAATAATCCCGAATCCCGAACAAAAACTTTGGGCGATTTGACCAGTCTTTTCTTGACATTCGTTTCGAATGGAACTATGGTTCTCAAAATAAAGGTTTGTTCCAATAAATCAATATACCGCTTAATGGTCGGATGTGTCAAACCCAAAGACTCTCCTAGTTTAGAGAGATTCAGCAATTGCCCTTGATTGTGGGCGCACATCATCAAGAGTCGTTTGAGTTGCAAGGCAGGAATTTGAAAACCCAGTTGCGGAATATCTCTTTCTATAAAGGTTTTGATAAAATTATCCCTCCAAATACTACTAAAAACATCGCTTTCAGCCAAATAACTGTCTGGAAAACCACCTCGAAGCCAAAAGGTATTCAAGTTAAAACCTTCTAAAAGATGGAGTTCATTGAGTGTAAAAGGCGATAAATAAATCATCCCTATTCTTCCCGCTAACGATTCGGAAGTTTGCTGAATTAAATCTCTTGAAGCCGAACCTAGTAAGATAAATTTTCCATTTTGTCTGTTTTTATCGACAACACTTCTTAAAACGGAAAACAATTCCGGCACCAATTGAATCTCATCCAAGCAGATTATTTTATCTGCATTAGATTGAAAAAAATAGTTAGGTTGATTCAATTTCGCCAAGTCATCATCAATCTGCAAATCAAGATATAATGAATCTCCCCAAGTTGCAGCCAATGTTTTGACCAAAGTAGATTTCCCGCATTGTCTGGGTCCTAAAACCGCAACAATGGGAAATATTTTAAGATACTGACGAACAGTATCTTCCACTTTTCTTGCTATAAAAACATGCATATTGTAAATATGATTTTCAATTTGCAGTAATATTACATAAAATTACTATATAAAACGATATTTAT
>CAIOTL010000039.1 GCA_903861155.1 uncultured Bacteroidota bacterium | reverse complement strand
AATGGATTTGCCCTTATTATTATAGTTTCCACTACTACTAAAATCATGTATTTCACCTTGGCCATTGCCATTTGATTCATCCATTCCAGATTGCACTGTAAATAAACGAGTATAATAAGCCCACTGATTTGTAAGAGTGTTTAATGCATTTATACTACTTTGTTTTCTTAAATAAAAAGTTTTAGCAACTCCATTGTAATTAATGACAACAGGGAAAACGGCTTTGTTTAAACTTTGATAACTTCTTACTTCTTCAGAAGAAAGGCTTAATGCTGCTAATGTTTTAATACAATAGTTTGCACAAAAATCGATATTTTTATTAGTAGTTGCTGTAACAACTAGAGGTATTTCCCAGTTTTTACTTTCTGCGTCTAATGCTTTAGGGTCGCCACTTTTAATGACATAATCAAAAGAAATTTGCATTGGTTCATGAAGTAATCCAACCATTTCGCTAACTGCTTTAATTTCACCTTGCTCATTTAATAATTGTTGTTTAATATTTAAAGCAAACATGCCGCCTTTAATTTCTATAGCAATACCTTTTGCTTCAACAAAACTGGTAAGTTTATCAACCGAAACAATTGTTTTTAAAGTAACACCCCAGCTACCATCAGGTAGTTGAGATTCATTTAGCACTTCATAGGATTTAATGTTTCCGCTGGAAACCGATGCCATTTGGTCAGCCACCACCTGGTCATTGAACATTTCTGTTTTTGAAGAAATAAAAGCACCAAAGGCCTGTTCAGTAGAACTTCGCAATGCCGCTTGTTTTGCATCCTCCAAGGTTTTACCACTACCACTTGAGGTAATGCTTACATCTTTACTATTTGTTTGTGCAAATACTCCAAAAGAGAAAAATGTTAGCACTAATAAAGCAATTATTGGTTTGAGTTTATTCATGTTTTTGGGATTAAATTTTTGAGTAATATACATAGGTTGTTTTGTTTTGAGTTATTTCTTTAGCGAAAAGTAATTCCAAGCCTTGAATAAAGCCCATGGCATGTTCTTTAACTATTTCGGTGCTGGTTATTTCTGTTCTAATATCGTTTTCGTCAGTCCTGATTATCTGGTCTGATGTGATGGTTGAACCATTTACGAGTGTGTTAACCAATTGCTTTGCTTTCATAAAAGCTGCTTTATCTCGCATTTCAGGACTGGTATATTTTGCGTTTTCTAAAGTTATGGTGCTAACAATGTATTTATTAGCTGGTGCAGAAATGATGCGTGCACCGTCAATACTTTTTTTCTTAATAATATCTGTAATAAATTCTTCTAGCGTTGTGCACAAGAAAAGATACGTGTTTTGACTGCCTTTTTCTATTCTGTCAATCATTTCAAACTTCACGCATGGTTCGGCAAAACCTTGTTCTGCAATAATCTGCGCTTTAGATTGTGCTTTTGGAACTACGCTAAATACGGAGTCTTTGGGGATATTCATCAATGTAACAGCAACTGCGTAGTAATTCCCTGATTCCCCTTCTAGTTTCTTTACTCCCTCGAATGGAGACGAGGTATAAACTCGCTTTACGAAATTAATTGCCGAAGTTTTTTCATCGCTGAAAGATTGCCCAAATGATGAGCACACATTTAACATTGCAATTAAAATGAAAATTATTTTCATTGTTCAGCTAATTTTAATTCAAGTTCTTTTTTGTAAATTGTGTACATAATTTTAAGATCATTATAAATTAAACTTTCAGGATTTCTTTCAATTTCAGCCAATATCAATTTCAAATTTTCAATTGAAGTTTCTTTTGCTTTGTTTTTTACTTGCTTAATAAAGCCATCGGCTATATTTAATAATTCTTTTATCATATTATCGTTTCATCTATTGAATTAAAAGATTGTTCTCTTGAGTTAAAATAATCTTTGACATCACTTTCTATACTAATCCGAAGAGAATTATTGTCTTTAAATATTACTTTTTCATTTTTATCTAAAATATACTCTGAAATAAAATAGCCTTGTAAATCACTAGGAATGCCATCTGGTAGTTTCTTACTAGCACTTTGTTCTCGAATGAAATAAATTGAAAGAAAATCATTGCTTTTTTCTAAAGCTAGCGCAATGCCAGATTCAATAAAAACATTTTTATTTTCTGCAGTTAAGTCTATAACTATAACTTGGGAATCTTCTATTCTTTTGATTATACTTTTT
>CAIOTL010000038.1 GCA_903861155.1 uncultured Bacteroidota bacterium | reverse complement strand
TTTACTGCAGAATTGCCATAAACCAGCTTAACATCAAATTTATAAAGAATTAAACATGAAAAAAAATATCACTTCCGTTATAATTACATCACTAGTGTTTGTGACTATGCTATTATTATTCAGTTGTTCCAATACAAATTTAGACAATAACAATTCGACTTCTGCAATAAGCATGCACCGTTATGGTTTAAATCCCATGCAGCCTTCAGACTGGGCTTATGTCCCCAATTACAATAGAAATTTGACAGCTCGAGTTGGTTCTACAACTGAAGTGTTTCCAGCCTCTTGCTTACTATTAAACCCTGGTATTAGAGACCAAGGGCAAATTGGAAGTTGTACAGGTTTTTGTGGAACTGAAACGAACGAAATTTTAAAATATTACCAAGCAAATGCGGTAGCTCCTATAACTGGCATTACAGCTAGCAATGGAGCTATTACAGCCTCCTTAAGCCAATTCTCAACAACATCAATACTCAGCCCTTTATTTTTGTATTATGTGGAACGTTGTGTTATAAACAAACAAACAATTTCAACAGATAATGGAGCCTATATGGTTAATATTTGTCAGGCATTTCAAGGATTGAGTAACAATATAAGTACTGGTCAGACATTAACGCTTAATGGTAATACGTTTGCAGGAGAATGTACCGAGTCTTTATATGCGTATCCAAACCCTGCGTCAAATACAAATTCACAATTCCTTACTGCCCCAAGTTCTTCTGCAATATTCAATGCAACTACTTATGCAATAGGCATACAATCAGGCCTTACTTCAAGTAGCAGCACAACGAGTTATTCTACAACCAGCGGTTATTTTGTAATTAATTCTACTGGCAGTACGTTAATTGCAGATATAAAGGACGCAATCTTTAACAAGAAACCAGTAATGATGGGATTTAATGTATATGATAATTCTAATTATAAATACTTTGAAGGTTTAAATACTTCTAACTATACCTATAATCCTCTTACAAGTACTGGAAAATTAGTCTCTGGTGTTCGTTTATTGGGTGGTCATGCCGTACCTATCATTGGCTATATCGATGACAAAAACCAACCAGGTGGTGGTGTTGTAATTCTTCAAAATTCTTGGGGAACAGCATGGGGATATGCGGGCTATTTTTATGTGCCATATTCCGTATTGATAAGTACAAAAATTGTACCCGCTGGTAATCTTTATGTCGCTATATAATTTTTAAAATTTATATAAAAAATCCACTTCAATATAGAATTAGAGGTGGATTTTGTATTTCTTAGTGTATTTAGATGAGCAAGGCTTCCTTATGAATTATTACAGTTATTGATTTTGTTAGAATTGCCTTCATAAAATTGTCCCTCCCTTTTTTAGAAGCAAGAATAGTATTTAGTGTCTTAAACCACAATTCGAGCAGTATAATTCTCCTTTCTTATTTTTCTTAATTTCTGTTTTAATTTCACAATAAAAACAATATACTTCTCCAATCCATTTATTTTTAAGATTATGTTTAATTTTATAAAAAAATTCAATAGCATAGTATAATATTAAAAATATAAAAGCACTTCCTACACAGAAATAAACCAATATTATAAATCCTTTCACTTGTAATATAATTATAGTTTTATTGAATTATTATTATTTGTTTTTAATCCGTCAAGCGGTAGTTTTCTAACTTAACATCATTAATTTCGGATGAATGACTGTGAAAATGATTGTAAACGAGAATTATCAAAGCCATAACCACTTCAACTCCATCCGAATAAATTCAGATTTTTCTCATGGATAAAATCGAAATTACTTTTGGTTTTTCTTTTGTTAATTCTTGTATTAGACTTTCCGAAAAGTTATCAAAATAAATCTTCGGAAATATAAACCCGAATTCTATTTTCGTTTCGTTTTCTAATCTAAATGCTTTCATAAAATTCATTCTAAGAATTAATTTGTGTCAAAAGGTTTAATTGGTTGCCAAAAAATTTGTTTTCTTGATAGCGTACCAAACAACAGCTCCATTTCAGCCGAAAACATAATTTTAAATAGGCTGCAAAAAGTTTAGCCGCAACCCTTATATGATAATTGAAGAGTGTGTTAAACATAGCTGTAAACTCTTTTCTGTTCTATAGAGAGTATTCAACTAACTTATAATTCAATTTTTATCTTTATCCAAATGCGAGTTAAGTTTGCAAGTCTATTAAATTATAGATAAAAAAGACCATCAGCTAACCGATGGTCTTTTAATTCATTTAAAAAATTGCTTTTTTATGCATTGGTAACACTAACAAAAACACCTGTAGCGGTGAAATTTAATTTTAGTTTCGTTGCAGTGGTTGTAGTAATAAAAATATCATAACTTCCATCTGATTCTACATTAGCTCCAGTTATAATAGCTCCTGCATAATTTGTGGTTATATACGTTTTAATATTTGAAATTAAATCTTTTACAACAACTGAAACCATTGATGCTAAATGATTATTATTAGAATCAGATCCCACCACGAATGCTCCCGTAGAATCGAAATTCAATTCTAATCTAACTCCTGATGTAGTTGTAAGATGTACTTCAAAACCACCATTCCAATCTTTTTGTGCTGATGTAATTGTGGCACCCACATAATTTGTAGTGATATAAGTTGTTATTGCTGGCAATAAATCAGTTACAAGAACTTGGGCTTCATTAGTATTATTCGAATGATTATTACCGTTTGAACTAACGGAAACAAAATCTCCAGCTGAACTAAAGTTCAAGTTCAAGTTCGCTCCAGCAGCAGTAGTAATGAAAACATCAAAACTATTATCAGACTCTTTATGAGCTGAAGTAATGATAGCACCAGCATAATTAGTGGTAATATAAGTTGTTATACTAGCAGCTAAATCAGCAATAGCAATAGGAATTTGATTCCCGTCATGTTTGTGTCTGTGATTTCCATTAGGTTTAAAAGTATTTGCAGATACAAATGTACCGGCAGCATCAAAAGTCAATTTAACTTTACTTGCGTCAGCCGCTGTAATAAAAACATCAAAACTACCGTCCGATTCTGAATGGGCAGCTGTTAGGGTAGCTCCAGCATAATTAGTTGTAATATAGGCAGTTATTGCAGGCAATAAATTAGCAATAAGTACCGGAGTCTCTGATTTTGCAGACTTTAGGTCACCTTTAGCAGTAAATTCTAATTTAGCAATAAGGCCAGAAGTTTTAGCTGTGGTGCTAGATTTAAGTGTTGTTCCAGCCGGAAGAGTAACGTAAGTAACATAAGTTCCGTTTGAATTCAAATTCACTTGAGTTGTTGTTGCTCCTGCATACTTCGATGTAATGTAAGATGAAATAGTAGTTGGCAAAGCTGCAGCAGCCACAACTTCATAAGACGTAGCCGCAGCACTGGTCGTTGGACTAGACGAACCAGTTCCATTATTCGAACAACTGAATATTGCAAACGAAAGTGCGAGAACAATTAGGGGTTTTTGTTGATTTTTCATTTTTTAAATATTAAAGGTTAAAATGTATACTATCCCTTTATAACATTTAGAAATAAGATTACCCTACCTATGTTTTAAATTTTTTTTGAATTCTTTATACCATTGTCAATTTTCAAATCATAGTACTTAAGATAGAAAATTGTTTTCCTATTTATTTTAAATTAAAAATGGATCCAATAATAAATTTAGAATCATTAAAAAATTGGTTTCTAAAAAAAAATATTTAATTTAACATCCTAATCTTAACTATTATTATGAAAATCTCAAAAACACTAATCACTATTTGTTGTTTATTTGTTTGTTTTGGTTTTGCGCAAAACAAGTTGTCAGGAAAGGTTTTCAACTATAAAAATAAACCTGTAGCAAAGGCCAAAATATACTTAGACTCTGTTTTTTCTAATGTTGAAACCAATAAAGAGGGAAATTTCGAAGTCCAACTTACTGATAAAGTGGGTGCAATTAATGTTTACTCGGACGAATACGGTTTGTTATCATCCCCATTTAATAAAGAAACCTCGATGAATTTCAAGTTTTTAGAACCTGAAAAATCGAAAAAAAATAAAAAAGGGAGTAAGGTAGCCGTAGTCTATTCCAAAATAGATCAAAAATATCAGGTTGTCAATTCACAAAGCATAAATGCCGAAAATGATAAAAATGCAGCTATTTACAACTCTGTTTACGACATGATAAGAGGAAAATTAGCCGGTGTGTCCGTTTCAAGTGACAACAAAATAACCATTAGAGGGGTGAATTCGATACGAAATTATTCAGATCCTTTATTTGTCGTTGATGGTTCAATCGTTTCAAGTATCGATTACCTTTCGCCATATAATGTTAAAACAATACATGTTTTGAAAGGTGCCGATGCCTCAATTTATGGGGCTCAAGGTTCAAGTGGAGTCATAGTAATAACAACAAAATAACGCTTTTAAATAGTAAACTTTTTCAAAACTCTATTCCAACAAAAATATTCGACCTCTTTGGGTGTGTTTTTTATAGGGCATACAAAAAGAGATGTTAAAAACTGGATTATTTTTTACAGCCGCTTTGTTATCAATGGTTGTAAAACCTTCTCAATTAATAGGATGCTTTTTGTAAATTTTATTTACAATCCAAGGGTATTTAAATCTCAAATTATATTTGAATTATTTATATTGAAATTATGTATAGACATTTATCTACAATCGTTGAGAATGAAATCTAAATCTATTTGCTTCCTTTTACTGTTTCTTTGCGGCATTCCTATTTTGCCTAAGTCCAAAAAGACACCACCGCACCTTCTGAAATAATTCTTCAGGGTTCGCCAATTACAGCATTCATTCAAAACACGATAGCCTCTGTTGATGTTATCAAAATAAAAGACTTGGACAAATCAGACGGAGTAATACTCCCTTCTGTTTTAAGTAAAATACTGGGTATTTATATGCAACAAGGGGCGCTCAACACTAATCGGATTACAATTCGAGGAGTTGGAGCTAGATTTTAATATGGAACCACTAAAATAAAAGCTTATTTCGAAAACATTCCCTTAACAAACGACGAAGGCGAAACATTAATTGAAGATATTGATTTAGAAACCATAGGGGAAATTGAAATAATTAATCGTTTTTGACGACTTTATGTACTAAATATTTCCCATAGGTTGACAAAACGTTGTATTTGATATATCTTTACACCATAAATTAACAGTTATTCTTTATGAAAAAGTCGTTCTATTCATTCCTACCATTAATACTCCTATTTTTGGCGCTCCTTTCTACCAGCAGTTGCAATAAGGGAAAGGCCTCAGAGGCAATCATCAAAAACGGAAAAACGGAAATTGAAAAATCCAAAGCTCTTCCGGAAAAGAAAATTTCCGTAATCGATACTGCCGACTACAATAAGCGGATGCTGGCTTTAGCCAACAACGACACCACTGGGAAATGGCCGGTGAAAACACCATACCCATTGCCGGGAGCCATATTGCCGTATAACAGAATCATTGCGTATTATGGGAATTTGTACTCCAAAAGGATGGGGATTCTGGGCGAATTGCCAAGAAAGGAAATGATTAAAAAACTGCAGACGGAAGTAGCCAAATGGCAAGCTGTCGATCCCTCCGTAAAAGCAATTCCTGCCTTACATTACATCGCCATCACGGCACAAGGTGCGCCAGGAAAAGACAATTTGCACCGTATGCGAATGCCATTTAAACAAATAGACACCATTATAAGTTGGGCAAAACCAATCAACGCATTAGTGTTCTTGGACGTTCAGGTGGGGCATAGCAACGTAAAAACCGAAGTTGCCACCCTAGAACAGTATCTTAAATTACCCAATGTCCATCTGGGAATTGATCCTGAATTTTCATTGAAACACGGCGAAGTTCCCGGCACCAAAATAGGCACTTTCACTTCCGATGATATCAATGATGCCATAGACATTTTAGCGGACTTGGTCCGAAAAAATAAGCTGACTCCCAAAGTATTGGTAGTACACCGATTTACTCAAGGAATGGTAACAGGCTACAAAAACATAAAAAAAGTTCCCGAAGTTCAGGTCGTGATGAATATGGATGGTTTTGGAGATAAAATATTAAAGCGGTCAACTTATTTATCATATATCTATAGAGAGCCGGTACAGTTTACGGGTTTCAAACTATTTTATAAAAATGACATCCGGAAAAACTGGACGATGTACACACCCGAGGAATTGGTCAAATTTACTCCGAAACCCATCTATATCCAATATCAATAATTCGTCGCACTCAACTTTTGAAATATGAAAAATATCATGCTCCCGTTAATTGTTGTTTTTGTTTTGTTGGCAAGTTGCCATTCTAAACCTGATACTGTAAAAAAAGAGGCGCCAATAGCACAAATACAAGCCAAAAAAGAAACTCTAAAAAAGACGGAATCCAATCCAGAACAAATTCTTTCGAAAACTGAAGTGCCCATATTATGCTATCACCGTATTCGAAATATACTTCCTAGTGACGGACCAAATATGAAAGCGTATTCAGTAACTCCAGAAGCTTTTGCCCAGCAGATGAAAGCATTGTCGGACAATGGATACCACACCATTTTACCCGCCCAACTGAAGGAATATTTGGTTTATGGAGGTAAATTACCATCTAAACCCGTGATGCTTACTTTTGATGATACTCGCGAGGAACAACTTAGTATTGGCGCTGCCGAAATGAAGAAATATGGTTTTAAAGGCGTGTTTTTTATCATGACAATTTCCATAAACCGCCCTGGATATATGACCAAAGAACAAATTAAAAGTTTATCGGATAGCGGAAACGTCATTGGAGCACATACTTGGGATCATCATATGGTTACGAAATATGTGGAAACGGATTGGGAAACCCAACTTACAAAACCCAATAAAAAACTGGAAGAAATTATTGGCAAACCCATAACATATTTTGCCTATCCTGACGGCGTTTGGAATTCGGCTGCGATTCCTCATATAAAAAACAATGGCTACCAACTTGCCTTTATTCTTTCGACCAAAAGAGATTCTACTGAACCTCTTTATACCATTAGACGAATAATTGTTGCCGGAACATGGTCGACCCCTGGATTCATGAAAGCGATACAATCCAGTTTTAAATAATCGTTTCATTATCTGATTTAAATGGATCTGATTTATAAAGAAGAACTGCTTTTGCTTTCAAATTTTTAAAACATTAATTTGAGTCATAAAATCATTTATACCCCATAAAAATTAGTTTAATCTAACTTTTTTTATTTTTTAAACAGACAAGCCCCTATTAAAAATAGGGGCTTGTCTGTTTTTATTTGTTGTTAAGATTATGAAATAAAAAAAATGAGATGGGAAAATAATAAAATCTTCAAAAATAATTATCTAAATAACGAATATGGCATAATTTATCAAAAAACTACCATAAACTAAATAACGATAGAAATAATGTAATATTTTTGTCATAAATAGTTGTTTTTTTTAAAATAAAATTAAATTTGTTGAATATTTAATAACTGAAGATATGATGAAACGGATGCCTAAATTAAACCCCAAAGGTTGGGATGAAATGTTTTCGGATAAAGGAGTTAGGAGTTCTTATCGCCAAGTTTTACAAACATTACAAAACCACAACTCTGAAAATCTAAAACAAAAACAAAAACAAGCTGCAGATTTTTTTATGAATCAAGGGATAACTTTCACGGTTTACAGTGACAAAAATGAAGGTATCGAAAGAATCTTTCCGTTTGATATTATACCCAGAATTATCACTCAAAAGGATTGGAATGAGGTAGAATCAGGAATTACTCAAAGACTAAGAGCACTCAATTTATTTTTAGAGGACGTCTATAACGATCAACTTATTATTAAAGAAGGAATTATTCCTGCTGCATTAATTGCTTCTTGCCCACATTATATTCAGGAAGTTCACGGAATAAAACTGCCACATAATATTCATGTGCACATTGCAGGACTAGATTTGATTCGGGGAGCAAAAGGAGAATTCTATGTGCTGGAAGACAATCTTAGATGTCCGAGCGGAGTAAGTTACATGCTCGAAAATCGCGAAATAACCAAAAAGATTTTTCCAGAAATGTTCACCTCAAACGATGTGAGCATGGTGGCAAATTATCCCATGATTTTTCACAATATATTGGTTTCTTTATCTCCAAGAAGCATTTCGAACCCAAATGTTGTATTGTTGACTCCCGGAATATATAATTCGGCTTATTATGAGCACACTTTCTTAGCAAGACAAATGGGGATTCCACTTGTTGAAGGAAGAGATTTAGTAGTCAACAATAGTAAAGTGTATATGAAAACAACCTCAGGTCTTCGCCAAGTGGATGTAATCTACAGGCGTTTAGACGATGAATATCTAGATCCTTTGGTCTTTAAACCAGACAGTACATTGGGTGTTCCAGGGCTAATAAGTGCTTACAAAATGGGAAATGTTGCCTTGGTAAATGCGGTAGGAAATGGTGTTGCAGATGACAAAGCTGTATATGCTTTTGTGCCTGATATGATTCGTTATTATCTTAACGAAGAGCCAATTCTTAAAAATGTACCCACCTACCAAATGGAAAACATTGACGAACGCGAATTAGTGTTTGCCGATATGGGAAATATGGTGGTTAAGGAAACCAATGGAAGTGGTGGTTACGGGATGATTATGGGAAATAAAGCTGCCGAAAAAGAATTGGAAGATGCCAAAATTGCCATTGCCGCCAATCCTCGAAATTTTATTGCGCAACCCATTATTCAGCTTAGCACCGTTCCTTGTCTGATAGACGGAGAATTAAAACTGCGCCATGTTGACCTTAGACCTTATGCTTTATGTGGGCCAAACGGAGTAGAAATAGTTCCCGGCGGACTTACCAGAGTGGCCCTTACCGAAGGTTCTTTGGTCGTAAACTCTTCTCAGGGTGGAGGGAGCAAAGATACTTGGATCGTGAAATAACCCAAAGACTTTTTAGGTCTTAATTTAAAAAACAAATACAACAATGAAAGTAAATATGCTAAGCCGGGTTGCAGATGGAATGTTTTGGCTCAACCGATATATGGAAAGAACAGATGGAATGCTGCTAACCCTTAATACCTTTTACAACTTGTCTTTCGATAAAGAAATGGAAGATTCTCTTGGCTATAAACCCTTGTTAGAATATTACACCTGTCTATCCGAAAGACAAATAAGTCAGGCGCAATATGACAGTACTTATGTCTTAAAATATATTGTGTGCGATAGTCAAAACCAAAATTCGGTGAAAAATCTTGTTATAAAAGCAAGAGAAAATGCTAGAGGTTCACAAGATAAAATAACTAAGGAATTGTGGGAACATATCAACTCTATGTATCACTTTATGAATGCTCCTGATTTGCCAAAAAGACTGGAAACTGCAGAAGCTTCAACCATTATTTCTAAACTTAATAAGAAGTTATTAATGTATAATGGGATTCTACAAGTGACGATGCCAAGAGGATTAGGCTGGTGGTTTTCGAGTATTGGTAAGCATATCGAAAGATGCTTGCAAACTATTACATTGACCCAATCCTACTATGCTCCTATTCATTATAACCTTGAAGGAAAAGAAGATTTAATGTACTGGAGAAGGCTTTTACTTTCTCTTTCAGGATATGAATTGTATTTAAAAAGTTATAGTAACATTCCTCATAATCGAAAAGTGGCACAGCAAGTAATCTTCAACGATGAGTTTGCACATTCTGTAATTTATACATTAGGCTTGATAGAAGTATACTTGGAAAGCCTTTTTAAAGACAACAATTTGAATGAGGCTAGAACATTGCACAATCAATTTGGAAGATTAAAAAGCTATATAGAATTTACAGATTATCACAATCTTACAAATCAACAATTAGAAGATTTGCTCAATTATACAAAAGCAGAATTAATCAAATTTTCGGCAGATTTTTCAAAATTATTTTTCTCTTATACCTAAAAATCCATGGCAATTTTTAAAATAGTTCATAGTACAAAATATCAATACAACTGGCCAATAAAAGAAAGCATCAACGAGATTCGTTTATTTCCACATAATTTTGATAACCAAGATGTGCTTCAACACCAGCTTGTGATAAGCAATAATCCGATGGTAGAAATTTCGAAAGACACTTTTGGAAATAGGGTTGGAAATTTCAATACTTTAGAAGCTCATAAAGAAATGACCATCGAATCAAAAATGATTGTTCGAGTTAATCATTCGCTAAAAATTCCTGAAATCGATGCAACCACCGTTAAAGATTTGGAAAGTGAAAAAGAAAAAAGCATTGAATTACTTCGGTATTGTTATCCAAAAACTATTGCTAATCAAAAGAAAATAGATGCCGTTTTAAAAAAAATAAATTGCGAAAATAAGTCTATTATAGAAATTGCCCAACAATGCAATGAATATGTATTTAAAAACTTTACCTATACGAAAGGAATTACAAATATAGAAACTACGATAGATGAAATTTTAGAAATTAAAAAAGGGGTTTGCCAAGATTTTGCCCATATTTTATTGCAACTATTACGTACTGCAGGAATTCCTTCAAGATATGTAAGTGGTTATGTTTGCCCTAATGAAACCGGCTTAAGAGGAGAGGGCGCGACCCATGCTTGGGTAGAATTTTATACTCCAAGGCAAGGTTGGTTAGGCTTAGATCCTACCAATAATATCTGGACAATGGATAATCATGTCAAACTTTCCGTTGGAAGACATTTCGAGGATTGTACTTTGGTAAAAGGAACTTTCAAAGGGCTGTCTAAACAAACTCTTTCCGTAAGTGTTTCTATTGGTTACGAAGATGGCAGACAATTTGAGGAAGTAAACAATGTAAAACTTCAAGAAGTTAGCATTGAACAACAAGAGCAAATCAAACACTTAGAACAACAGCATCAGCAACAACAATAGAATAATGCATTAAGAACTTCAATAATTCTTTGCTAATTCATCCTATTTACAATTACATATTGTACAACCAATTAGCTGGATTGTCGTAAGTGGTATTTTGCGAAATGGTAAACTTTACTATCGTTTTTCCAGTGTCACCGTTGGTTCTGATCTTGCCAATACTTTGTTTGATGCTTACTTTGTCTCCTTTGTTAACATAAACGGAACTTAAGTTTTGATACACTGTGAAATAATCTCCGTGCTGTATTACAACGGCTTTATTTACAGGCGAAATAGCCAAAACACTTGTCACTACACCTCCAAATACAGCTCTTGCATTTGCCCCTTCATTTGTGGTAATTTCAACGCCGCTATTATGAACCATCAATGAGCTAATAACAGGGTGAGGATGATCCCCGTAACCTGAAGAAACGAAACCTTTTTCTACTGGCCAAGGCAATTTACCTCGATTGGCCCTAAAATTGTCGGCCACTATTTTTGTCTCTGTCGTCAATACTATTTTTGATGAAGAAACCTCCGCTCTTGAAACAATGGCCTTAGGATTTGCCTTAGCGTTTTCGACTGCCGCTTTTCTATTGGCTTCGGCAATGGCTTCCCGAATTAATTTGTCTATTTGTTTGTCGATGGCTCGTGCTTCCTGTTGTTTTTTCTTGATTTCACCAGCAATCTTATTTTTGTCCTTTTTAATGGTTTTGACCAGTTTTTCCTGTTCTTGCTTTTCTTTTAATAAGGATAAACGTTCCCTTTCGTTTTCTTCAACCAGTTTTTGTTTGGCTGTTTTTTGAACATCTAATTTTTGGTTATAAACCGTGAGTTGGTCGGTTTTTGACTTGATTTCCTCGCCTTGCAATTTCCTGTAATTGGTATATTGCTTCATATATTGAATCCGTTTATAAGCCTGTAGAAAACTATTGGACGAAAGTATAAACATCGCCCTGCTTTGTTCTGAACGGCTTTTGTACGATTTCACAATCATTCTGGCATAATCTTCCTTGAGGACGGCCAATTCTCTATTGAGTTTGTTAATTTTCATTTGATTGCCATACATATCATTGCTCAACAACTTAGTTTGCCTTTCAGTAGTATTAATGAGATTTTCCTTAAGCTTGATTTTATTGATTTGAACGATAAATACATTAACTGCCGATTTTTCTTTTTTCTTTACTGATTGCAACAATGCTTCATTTTCCCTGATTTCTTTTTGAATTTGGGCTTTTCGTTCTTCTAATTTTTCTTGTTGTGTAGATTGGCTCCACATCAGTGAAGTCTGGCATATTAAAATTAGGCTAAGGATAAATTTTGGCATCTTAAAAATATATTTATGCAAACTTACTTAATTAAAATTCTTTTGTAACCATTTGGAACGCTATAAGGAAAAGAAAATTCTTCATTAAAGGTTATCGTATTGTAATCTAATTTTATTTCGGTTTTGCGACCCTTCTCAAAGGTCTTAATAAGCACACTAGAAGGCAATGTTGCTTCTTTGAAAACTATGTTATTTGGGTAAGCAACCTGAATCATTCTTGTTTCGGCAATTTGTGTTATTTCCTGCTTCTTTATCAAAAATTTATCGGCATCAAAATAGAAGGATTTCCTGGTATTGTTATCCGAGGTATCGTCCAATCTATAGGTTTGCTCAACCAATGATTCAGTATATTTTCCTTTTTTTAAATCGTCAATCGCTTGGCCCAGTAACATATTTTCAATTTTGTTGAAATCCAAATCCGTTCCCAACCATTGGCTCAATGCGCTGAAATCACCTTCAAAATAACTGCCATTTATTTTTTCATAATAGTTCACTGCAGTTGGCGTAATCAATGCCTTAGCCATCGTAATCCCCAAAAACCGAATGCTGATTAAAATCTGTTCATCTTTCTTGATTTTTATTTCGGCGGTAACATTTTGTGTCTGATTCCCGTCTGAATATTGAGCATCCGCTTTTATATATAATGTCGAAAAGTCAGTTTTATTAGTATAGTGATTTTCAATTATTTTATTGGCTTTTATATGAGTTGACTTTTCTGGTACTCCAACCACCACCGCTTTCGATTTACAGGACACGAGTGTCAGCAAACTGACAAAGCCAATAAATATCATTAATAACAAGAATCTTTTCATTCGAATATATCTATTTTTTGTTCTTTAATAATTGATCTGCTTTAGAAAAATAAAACTCTTTTTTCTTGAAATTACCCAAGCCATTATAGGCTTCTCCAAGTTGAATATTGAAATTGATTTCCAAAACCACGTCGTCAATCAGATAATCCTTTCCCATTTCTAGCATTTCCTTTGCCTTTTTGAATTGCTTCAATTGATTATTGGCTAAACCGGAAAAATAATAAAACTGAGGTTGGGTGGGGAAATTTTCAACCATTACTGTTGCTTTTTTAGCCAATAAATCGAACTGTTTCGTTTCAACATACGCTTGAAACAAAAGCAAATTGGTTTCAACATCTTCATCCGAATTGTTTTTTAAAGCTTGCTCATAATACTGAACCGCTTTGTTCCACTGTTTTTTATTGTGATAATACTTCCCTATTTCTTTGGCAACATCCACTTCATTATCAGAATCGAAATAAGAAATTGCTTTTTCCAAATCAGGAGCAAATTGTGAATTCGTATCTACAAATATTAAAAATTCATTCAGGATTCGGTGTTTGATTTTGGAATCCATTTTGGTACTTGCCAAAACCATATTCATCGAATTTACTGCTTTTTGTCCTTCATTATTGTCCAAATAATATTTGAACAATCCCACTTGCGCCCATTCCGATGATGGGATTTCCACTTCGAGTTTTTTGGTGATTTCAAGTGCTTTTTCAGTTTCGTTATTTCCCGAATACAGACGAATCAAGCCAACATAGTTTGATTCTTCTTTTGGGTTTTTGTTGATTTGGTCTATCAAATTGGCGATTTCCAGATTTTGATAGTTCCCCTGAGACAAAATCTGCATTTTGTATAATTCTCTTCTATCCGATTTTCCAGTTTTATCATTCAACTCATTGATGAGAACGAGCGCTTTGTCAAATTGTTGCGTATTCATATAAAGCGAAACCAGATCTTCCTTGTAAATTTCATCAAATTCAATCAACTTGTTGACCACAATAATCGCCCGATTATAATTCTTGGTTTGATAATCTACATCGTACATTCCCAGCCAAAACCATTTATTTTTGGGATCAATCTGCGTAGCTTTTTCGAATGAATTATAAGCTTGTTCATAATTTTTTAAAGCAAAATAATTCTTTCCCAATTCGAAATATACAGTGACGTCATTAGGTTTTATCTTCAAACATTCCTCCAAAGCTGTGATGGCTTTGTCATAATTCTCAATCCCTCTTTGCTTCAACGACTCAAAAAAATAATCCTGAAATTGATCCGTTTCCGGCTTGATTTGCTCGGGTTCGGTTTGTGCCAAAAGCACCACCGGATTGCAAAGCAAAACCAAGAATAAAAAGAATAAAACCGTATTTTTCAATAGTATTATTTATGTTTTAAGTTGAAAATCAGCCATCAATTTCTTTAAATTCAAATAAAAATTATTGCAAATTCGTGAAATTCGTGGCAAAAAATTTATTCCAATACCGAATAATCGCCAATACTGATACTCGTAAAATTCCCATCAAAACTAGCGTGATTACCAATCATTGCATTCTCTAAATTGGCATTTTTTATATGAGAATGCGTTTGTACCAAGCTGTTTTTTATTGTGCTATCACTCACGTGACATCCGTTTCCTAAAGATACATTGGGTCCCACGGTTGCGTTAATCAAAACTACATTTTCGCCAATATAACAAGGCGGAATTATAGTTGAATTTTCTAATTTCAGATCATAACCTACTAAATGTTCTCCATCATTATGCAAGAAACCAAGCATTCTAGAATTAGTTTCGACCGTAACCTCTTTGTTACCGCAATCCATCCATTCCGCTACTTCTCCCGGTACAAATTTCATGCCTTTTGCCATCATTTGTTTGATTCCGTCATTAATTTGATATTCTCCACCGTGAATAATGTTGTTGTCTAACACCAATTGCAATTCGTTTTTTAGAACGGCAACGTCTTTAAAATAGTAAATTCCGATAACGGCAAGATCCGAAACAAATGCTGCCGGTTTCTCCACCAATTCGATTATTTCATTCTTTTCATTTAAGTTGATCACACCAAAAGCTTCCGGTTGATCTACTTGTTTTACCCATATAACGCTATCGGCATTTTGGTCTAAATCAAAATCGGCACGGATTAAAGTGTCGGCATAAGCAATAACCGCCGGTCCGCTCAAAGATTCTTTGGCACACATAATGGCGTGACCGGTTCCAAGCGCTTCATTTTGATAATAAATAGTTCCTTTTGAACCTAGTTTTTCGGCAATGGCAATTAAATCTTCTTCTACTTTTTTGCCAAAACTTTCGTGAATAATAAAGGCTATTTCTTCAATATCATGATTTAAAACCCCTGCGATATCTTCAACCAAACGGTGTACGATTGGTTTACCAGCAATAGGGATTAACGGTTTTGGAATGGTTAATGTGTGGGGTCTTAATCTGGATCCTCGTCCAGCCATTGGTACTATTATTTTCATATTTTATTGTTTTTTAACCGCAAAGTTTGCAAAGGTTTTCGCAAAATTCACGAAGTTCTATATTGTTTATGATTTTATAATTGGATGCTACTTAATTCCCGTGCTTCCAAAACCGCCCTCGCCTCTTGATGTTTCAGATAATTCCTGAACTTCAATCCATTCGGCTCTTTCGTGCTTTGCGATGATGAGTTGGGCAATACGTTCCCCGTTTTCGATGACGAAAACTTCATTGGATAAATTTACTAATATTACACCTATTTCTCCACGATAATCTGCATCCACAGTTCCGGGTGAATTGAGTACGGTGATTCCTTTTTTGGCTGCCAAGCCGCTTCTTGGTCGCACTTGCGCTTCGTAGCCAATGGGTAATTCGATGAAAAGTCCCGTTTTGACGATGGCTCTTTCTAAGGGTTGCAAGGTTATTGATTCGGTTAAATTGGCTCGCAAATCCATTCCTGCTGAAGCTATGGTTTCATAGTTGGGCAAGTCGTGTTGCGATTTGTTGATGATGTTGATGGTCATTCTAGGTTCTGGGTATTAGGTTTTGGATCTTGAGTTTTCGTTTTTAGCCTTGATGCAAGTGGGAAGCCTTTTGAGATAAAATTGTATTTTATGAAAAAGCTTGTAACGTCCAGCGCGATTAGCTTCCACTGACTTTTCTTTTCAAAATTCGGTTTAAGGTTTCTTTTTCATTGTGATATATAAAATACAGGAATAGCGCTAACAAAGGGATTCCGACAAAATAGTTTTCGCGGAAATAATAGAAAGAAATGATGGAAAACAGAATTGATAACCCCAGATAACCAGCAATTTTCTTGATGTCGTAAGGAATGGGATAATATTTGTTGCCCAAAAAGTACGAAATCAACATCATTGTACCGTAAGCCGCGATTGTTGCGATTGCCGAACCATAATAACTCATCGTGGGAATGAGCAGAAAGTTAAGTGCGAGTGTAACAATGGCACCAACAATTGAGATATAAGCGCCGATATAAGTCTTGTCGATAAGCTTGTACCAAACAGAAAGGTTGGTGTAAATTCCCAGAAAAAAGTTGGCCAATATGATCAGCGGAACGACTTTTATCGCTTCCCAATAGGAGGAATCGCGTATCATAAGTTGTTTGAAAACATCGGCAAAAACGATGACTGCCAGCAAAATGAAGGAACCAAAAATCACGAAATATTTGGTTATTGTGGCGTAGGTTTGTGGCGCATTTTTTTCAGAAGCGTGGCTAAAAAAGAAGGGTTCAATCCCCAAAGTATAGGCGGTTCTATACAAAACCATAAATAATCCCAGTTTATAACAGGCGGAATAAACACCTACTTGGGCATCGGCGATGTTAGCAGGCAATAATTTTCCCAACAGAATTTTGTCGAATTGTTCGTTGATAGCAAATGCGATTCCAGCAATCATTATTGGCAAACCATATCGCAACATTCGTTTCCATAAACTAAAATCAAAATTCCATTTTAATAAAAAATAATTGGGCGATAAAGTCGCAAAAGTAAGCAAACTAGCGATAATGTTTGAAACAAAAATATAGCCAATTTGAAAGTTTTCGGCATACAAAGAACTTAGAAAACCACTGGGATAAGCCGCCGCTATTTTTGGTAAATAAATTAAAAAAAACACATTTAAGCCAAGGTTGACGACAACGTTTCCTATTTTTATCAAGGCATAAGCCATAGGTTTTTGGGTTGCTCTCAATTTCGAAAAAGGGATAATTACCAATGCATCAAGCACCAAAATCCAAATCGTATAGGTGATATATTGAACGTCAATTCCCGAAAATGAAGCCAATGCATTTCGAAATAACAATGCGGGAAACAGGAAGATTATTGTAGACCAGAAAACAGAAGCCATGCTGGTTTCGACAACCGCTTTTTTGTCGGTTTCATTGTTGTAAAATCTAAAAAAAGAGGTTTCCATCCCGTAAGCCAGGATGACGTTGAAGAAAATCATATAGGCAAAAATGATGGTGACTTTACCGTATTCTTCTTTGGGAAGCAAATTAGTGTAAAGCGGCACCAACAAGAAACTGAACATTCGCGGCAAAACCGTTGCTAGTCCGTATATGGCTGTTTGCTTGAAAAGGTTTTTATATAATCCCAAAGGAGTGTTTATTTATTTTACGGAACAAAAATAACCATTTCTTTGGTTTAATCCTGAATTTATTAATTCAAACCAAATAGTTTTTAAACCTTCTGGCTATGTCAATCCTTCTTCATTCAACGTTTTAATAAAATGAAAGCCTCTTGGATTATAACCTTGATTATAATAGAATCGATGCGCGGTGAAATTGCCTGTAAAAGCATCAAGAACAATCATCGTGCAGCCTAAATGGGTTGCTTTTTGATTGACAAAATCGGTTAGGAGTTTTCCAATTCCTTTGGAACGATGTTCGGCATGAACAATAAAATTGTCGATTTCCATATATTTTCCTGACCAAAGTTTGATTCCATACCATAAACCGGTAAGTCCGACGCATTCTTCACTGTCAAAAACCGCAACTTGGGTGTAATTGTGCGGAATCATTGCTTCAAGATAGCATTTGTATTTTTCTTGGGAAATATTGGGATACAAATGACGGATTATTTCGATTTGGGCATACATTTCGTCGAATGTGGTGAGTTCTATTGTTTTTAAAGCCATTTTGCTTCTTTGGAGTGACTGTTTATAATGTTGGTGATTAAATAATTGTTTTCTGATTTCTCGAAGAAAACGTACCAAGTAGTTCGTTGATTTGATTTGTAGAAAATGTAATTTGACCCATAAGATTGAAGCTTTTTTGGTGTTTTCCTTGATGGAGAAGTCGAAATGTTATTTTTAATAAAATACAATATTTTATCTTTATAAAGTATCGCATTCTCTAAATAACTGAAATAATCCTCCTTAAATAGGATAAAAACCAATTCGTTAAAATAATCTTCTACCTCGGGTTTATAAAATAAATTTACTTTTTCCAAGGTAAAGATTTTATATATTCGGTGGTTCTTTCTCTAAATTCATCAGCAGAAATTCCTTTTATGAATTCTTCCTCAAAGTTAAAAGTTGTCTCCTTTTTAATTTTAACTATTTTGTTCAAAACAACTTCGTCTTCTATTGAAGCTATCCAATCTATCAGTTCTTGCTTTTGAATTTTTGTTTGCGCTTCCATTTCTTCAAATATTTATTTCAAAGTTAGTAAATTTAAAAACCAAATAAAAAAAGCCAACAAATTTTGTTGGCTTTTTTACTCTAATTCCCCCTTTGGGGGTTAAGGGGGTTTATCCTTTCAAAGCTTCCGCTCCACCAACGATCTCTAAGATCTCATTAGTAATAGCAGCTTGACGCGCCTTGTTATAAGTTAATTTCAATTGGTCTCTTAGCTCAGTTGCGTTGTCTGTTGCTTTGTGCATTGCGGTCATACGCGCTCCGTGTTCAGATGCAAATGAATCTCTAATTCCTTTGTACAATTGTGTTTTCAATGATTTTGGAATCAAAGTCAATACAATTTCTTCTTTGGATGGTTCAAAAATATAATCCGCTGTTGAAACTAGTTTGTCAGTTTTTATTGCTGCTAATGGTAAAAATTGCTCCACTTGAACAATCTGTGTCGCAGCATTTTTAAATTGATTGTAAACCAATTCAATTTTGTCATATTCTCCGGAAACAAATTTCTGGGTCAATGTTTCGGCAATTTTAGTAACGTTTTCGAAAGTCAGTTCATCAAAAACATGACTTTGATTATCCACCACAGAAAGCGTTTTACTCAATATATCGTTTCCCTTTTTACCAATGGCAAAAACATCCACTTGTTTCCCTAAGTAATATTCAGAACGAATTTTAACTTCCTTGATTACATTACTATTAAAAGCGCCGCACAAACCTCTATTTGAAGTTATCGCAACCATTAATACTTTTTTAACCTCGCGTTGTGTTGTGTACTCACCTCCAACATCTCCATCAAGAGTTGATGAAAGGTTTTGCAACAATTCCGTTAATTTTTCGGCATAAGGGCGCATTGCCGTG
>CAIOTL010000037.1 GCA_903861155.1 uncultured Bacteroidota bacterium | reverse complement strand
TTTTAATGGAGACATCTAAAAGATTTCATAAACATGTTTACTTTATAGATTTATATTTATAAACATGGTGAACTTTATTATTAATTCTATCGTGTTACTTTTGGGTGACTGATACTCACCCATATTCAATCATTTGAAATTTTTTACTTATTATTAAGCCAGTTCAGTATAATCGGGGTTGTTTAAATAAAATTTAGTTTTTTATGCTATCTTTTTATTCCATTTAATACTATACATACATTGTTGACTGAAACGCATGTCGCCCAGTTGGCAGAAGGAAAGCGAATTACCAATAAATTATTTTCAGGGAACATATGAGTTGGTGCGAATGCGGTTTGTATGTGGAGAAAAGGAGTGACCGGTTAATTTGTAATTCAAAATCAAGATTTTTTCCCATATTTTCTAAATGCTGCGATTAACTGATAAAAACCATATGCAGCAACAATTCGCCCTAATAGGTCTAGAAAATAAGAAGTGTTAGTAAGGGTTACTCCTAATTTATCATAAACTTGATCGGTATCAATAAATCTAATAGGGTTAATAAATTTCAAAAAGGACGGAATAAATTTGGGATTCCAATCAAAAGCCCAAGAAATTCTATATTGGTTAGTAGATACTATAAGTAAATAATAGATAAAAATACAACTAAGTGTGGTGAAAACCAACGACCTCCCCCAATGTCTTCCAAAGTTGTTTGACAATTTATTTAGTCCTAAACTAATTTTACTTAGGTTGATTAATGGCCAAGGCCAATAAAATAAACTGATATCGTTATAATGGGATTCCACTTCTCTTGATTGATACTCAAAAGAACGCACACTATCTCCCTGTTTTTGAAATGCAGTACTTAATTGACCAAACGCCAATTGGGCTTGTGAATACTTATCGGATCTTTTGGAATTTATTTTTTTTGGGAAATCGGTTTGGGCTAAGAATAACTCGGATACTTTGCTATTTATAAAAATAAAATCCGATTTTTTATAGTCACAATTAATCAGGTCTGCCTTACCCATATCTGATTTGATTATTTCTAAGGTTTGCCCTTCTACGTATTCAGGGCTTGATATGAGCAGGCTACCTTTGTTTTTAAAATCCTCAAAAATTAATTGTTTAATTTTGGCGGATTGAAAATTTAGACTGCTTAATTCGGTAAGATTCCCTGTGAATTTTATTTGATCAAATTCAATTTGGTCAAATTTCAACCTCAGTCCGTCCAATAAACTAATAATCTATTTTGTTCCACTACCCTTGTAAAATTCAACAAGTCTTGGGAAACTTGTCCAGTCAAAATTGAAGTTTTCAAAATGAGATTCGCTAATTTTAATTGTTGAATGTATAGAAGAATTTACAATATTAATGATTGGAGTATTTGTTTTTACGATTTCCAGGGTATTAATATTAGTTGTGTTTTCAAAATTGATATCTGTGAATTGGCAGTCTTCAATTGTAATCTTGTTTGATATTATTGCTTGGTTAAGAAGCATTTTGGTGCCGATAAGTGATTTTAAATGTACTTTCCTAAACTGCGAATTACCTGCTATTTTAAATTCAGATAATATTGGACAATCTTCAATAGTTAGTTCAATATAAAGTCCATAAATATCGCAGGTATTAAATCTTGTATTTTTGATTTTGCAATTTGAATGACTATCTAAATTAAGTGTAAATAAATTGGAAAACCTGCAGTTTACTATTTCCATATTTGTAACGCTCCCGGAAAAATTGAACGAGTTGCTTCGGCAATCATTTTGGAATGTTACCTGATTTACAGCCCTTCTTATTAATAAATTCATTCCTACTGTAAATCTACAATGGTCGAATACTAATATTTTAGTATGTGGTAAAATATCATCGAAAACTATATTCTCATTAACTTCGATATCTTTTATTATAATTGTAGAAGCGTCACTATCGTTTATTTGAAGCGCTGCTCCGTTTTCGTAATAATTCACAAAGCCGTTTGTAATGAGATTAATAAATTCGTGTGCAGTTAGGATTCTCATATTAGTTCCTCTTTATTTAGGTGATGATTTATTTTTATGAACGTGCATTAATGTGGGCTGCTAGTTTAATAATTTTGATGTTGATAATGTAAAAAAAGGTATATCAACTACAAACCCTAGCGTTGCTCTTATAGCATTTGATTGAGTTGTAACTCCATTATCTGTAATTGATCTTAAGCCTGGAGTATATTGTATCCCTAAGTAATAGCTCAAAGGGGTATTATTAAGTCCATGTATCCAAAATAAACCTGGTGATAATAATTGAGTAAAATTTATCTTTGGTAATTGGTTTACGGTGGAAGTAGTGTTGGTGGTGTTCGAAATCCTATAATTTACCACTGACCCTATATCAAATATGGAAAGAAAAAAGCCATTTGAACATCTAACAGGATTAGGATTATTATTCTGTATACATTTAAAAATATCCCTACTCTTCCAACTAATATCTAGACCTATCATTGCAGTAGGGGCAAATTGAACTGAGCCAGATTTGCTAAATTGATTGCTTCCGTCAAGAAATTCATACCCAGAGCTAACGCCGACATAGCTGTTTAACCCAATTGTTAATTTGTTTGACCTTTTAACAGTGTAACTAGTAACTGGCGCTATCAATCCATTTAAAATATTTTTGACCTGTGAAATTGAATCAACAGATGAAATTTCCGCTGCCAGGCTAACGTATTTCATATATAGCGAAAGTTTCGAGGAGGCTTTAGGATCCAGTACATTTAATAAATCCAAAGAGTTATATAACATCATTGTATAATCCTTGCTGGAAAGGTTTAGGGCGATATTTGAAATGTCTTTTGAAACTGTAAATAATAAGGTAGAAGTAGGCGAGGTTATTTCAGGTTTATTAGTATTAAGAATTAGTTGTTTTGTAATTTGTTCTATCATCCCCGTAAAAACATTTAAGTAATTGGCGAATTGGGTAATTAATTTTGAATTAGTGGCTTTTATAGAATATTTATTTCCGCTATTTGATTCAGTTGTCGATTGATTGTTATTAATATTTCCAACTTGTTTATCTAAATGATTAAAAAAATCTATGGCTACTGGAATTATTGGTTTAACAATTTTTATAAAATCACAGTATTTGTTTATTCCAATGGCATTTAAATCAGCCTTATGGTTTTCGTATAATTTATTACAAAGAATATCGACTTCAAGAGTCTCAAGTTTACTATATTCCTTAACATTAATCCAGTAACCATCATCCCCGCTACCAGATAAAAAACCTTGTGATAATATATTTAATAGTTTAATCGTTTTATTAAGTGGGCTTTTAATTTGGTTATTCGAATCTGGTTGAATCAATGATGCATATTTAGATAAAATTAGGGAGGGGTGTACTCCATGTATTAAGTCAATAAATATTGGATATAAAGTAGTAAATATGACCTTTAAATTATTCAAATTATCAGATGCTTGAATAGGATTTGTAAGTGTGCGATTAATTATAGTTAATAAGTTGTCGGGAAGGTTTGTCAAATCAGATTCAAATGCAGTTTGAAAAGATTTACCAATATTAACATTAGAATTAACTAATTGTATAGGATCGCCTATATATGCGTAAATGTGTGGTAATACTTCTTTTAGCGAAAAAGTAACATTTATATTATTAGGATCAAGTGTTATTGTGAATGTTAATGGTTTATCAAAATCATTTTTTAGTTGTGATAGATATTTGATTGTTAATTCGGCTTCTGCTCTTTGAATAATTAGGTCTGCAGTAGCATACACAAGTTTGGTTGTTAAATCTACCCCCATGTTTGGTGCCGTTATTTCATCAGTTGTATTTTGATAGGAATAAATTTGATTGCTTCTGGGTTGTATTTTTTTTCCAGGGCCAGTTTTGGTTTGGTTCGTATCTCCACTGTTATTTCCAAAAAACGTTTTGGCTTGTTTATATTTGTAGAATTCAAGTTGACTATAAATATTACTAAATAATAATGATGCGATTATTAGTAAAAGGATCTTATACATAATTGTCCGTTTAGGTTTTTGAGATTAATATTTTACTCAATTGGAAATAACGTAATGAAATTTATATGTTTAATATATTATATACAACCGTAGTAATACGGTAATTTAATACGTGTAAATTCCGGTATTAGAAATGAATAGGATTTAAATGTAAGCGACTTAGTTCCAATATGATAATTCTTTGTTTTCAGGGAAGCTCGGAATTTCTTTAAAAATTGGATATTATGAAAAATA
>CAIOTL010000036.1 GCA_903861155.1 uncultured Bacteroidota bacterium | reverse complement strand
TTTTACAAAAAGAAATAGCAACCATTTCCGAACAATTAGGCGTATCGAAATCAGTAATTGATAAAGATTGGATTTTGGGTCACTTTATAGCAGCAATATTCAACGAACCGGAACTAAAAGAAACGCTAATCTTCAAAGGAGGAACTTGTTTGAAGAAGTGTTGGTCCACAGAATATAGATTTTCAGAAGATTTAGATTTTACCTCAAAGTCACAAGAATTTAAGCTTACTCCAGATCATTTAAAATTTATCACAAAATATATTGAAGACAATACTGGAGTAAAAACACATATTGTTTCATTAAGACCATTACAATTTCAAGACAGATTAACAGGTTACGAAGCCATAATTAAGTTTTGGGGAGCTGACCATCCAAGAAATGTAATGCCTACAACTCCTGACCGCTGGCAAACAAAAATTAAAATAGAAATAATTCTCTATGAAGAAATGATTTTTGAAGCTACGGAACGGACAGTTAGCCATCCCTATTCTGATAAACTAGCATTAGAAAACACAATACCTTGTTATAAAATCGAAGAAGTGTTATCCGAAAAAATTAGGGCATTAATCCAGCGTTCTTATACAGCACCAAGAGATTACTATGATATTTGGTATTTGTCAAATAATTTTCCGGATTTAAACTGGACAATAATCATTGAGGCTTTTTACAAGAAGATGAAATTCAAGAATATCGAATTCACTGGAGTAGATCAATTAATCAATCCAAAAAGTGATAAAGCTTTAAAAGGCGCTTGGAAGAACAGTTTGGGACATCAAATTCAACGGGATAAATTACCCGAATATGAAGTAGTCAGAGAAAATCTTTTACAGTTGTTTGAGCGTATTTTTAAATGATTTATAATCACAAGTTTCTTACTGTTAATTAATTGATACCCATTATCTCATTCAACTGCACAAAACTTTCGTTTAGTCCAAGTATTCCTAAACTCAAGTTTTAGTTGGCTTAATTTCTCTAATTATGTAAGTGGTGGGGATAACGTTTTTTTTCGTTCGCGGTGAAAAGGACGTTTTACACTTCGATTGGCACTCCTGGCCAACGCTCCTAAAAAAATTACTGTCACGGTTTTTGAATCAAAAACACGTACACTTCGTGACTCGCGCCAGTAATTTTTTCCCCCAAACTGTGTTACATAATTGAGTATTATAGTTCATTACAAAGCGTTTATATTGTTTTTTTGGTTTTTGTAACGAAGCTATAATATCATTTATGTAAAACAGCCGCTCTGCCAACGCTCTTGCCAGTGGCTCTAGGACAACTTTTTTAATTGCTTCCTCGCACCAGCCGGCAATAAAAAAAGCTGTCCTTCGCCACTGTCTTTAACACGTTCGCCATTTCATAAGAACTTTTACTGAACTACCTAGTTTCAAGAACTTTCACGGTTACTGTTTTTAGCAACTTAATGCTAAAATCGGTAGTATTTTCATTGTTTTTGTGCGTGTTGTAAATCGCTTATCAACTCCATTTCTAACATTCAAGATATTGGAATAAGCAATTTACAACACCCACAAAATCAAGAGAAGCCAGCAAGAATATCGTTTTTTTATTTGCCAGAAAAACCGAAGTAATTGCTTCAGCGGAAAAGCCGATGCCATACCATTCCTAAATACAACTCTGACCAGCCCGAAGCATCATCTTTCTTTCAAGTCTATGGCATCGACTTTTCCACAAAAGCAATCAGAAACCCCCAGTAAGCAAATAAAAAAACAATACACTTGCTTTGAGCTGCTGCCGACGCACTACGTATTATTTTTTCATTGTTTTTGTAAGTATTGAAGATCACTTGAAACTTTTGCATTATAATTGAAAATATCCATAAAGTGATTTTCAATACCCACAAAATCAAGTCCAAGAAAGAGTATGGATTTTCAAAACAGAAAAATAATTGGAATGTGGTTTGTATTTTTTTCTGTTTTAAAAATCCACACCCTTTCCGAAAACCATCCTCTTCCAAATCAACTCCCTTTCCTTCAAAAAACTTCAGATTATACAATGACGATTGGTTAATGAAATCAAAACAAAAAATAAAAAAAAAGAGAGCAAAGGTAAGTTCCAGGTTTACAAAAAAGCAAGTTCAAGCCTCCGGTTTTTGATAAAATCTCCACCCATAACGGTTCGCAACAACACTCTGTTCAACCTTCACGACCACACTTCCGATAATGTATCGGGTAGTATTTTATCAAAAAAACTTGCTTTTTTGAAACCTTCCACTTGAACGAATGGCTTTCTTTTTTTTCCTTTTTTTTCTTTTGAAAAATTTAATGGGCGGAGCGTAGCGAAGCACATTGGTCTTTCAACCGAAATCCTGTGGAAAATTGAAAATCTAACCCATTTTTAAAGCCGAATGTTATGCTAAATTTCATCATCAAGACCCACCGAAAAGACACCGTTTACACAAAACCCCATTTATTTGTACTTAACAAAGGGATGAACAGCGGAAAGCCACAAAAAACGCCATTTACTAACAGTTTTGTTATCATTTTTCAAAACGAGGATGATTGCGAAAGCCTTTTTTTCATTGCATATAGTTTATGGCAAACAAAATTCTGGCATCAGTATTTAGTAGGTTCGGTTATTTCGTTTTTGCGTCTTCCAGATTTCAAAAAACAATTCAATCCACAAGCCAGTTTAATGATGGTCGAACACGAGCAGCACCAAAAAAATGTTGCAGCTCTCAAACTT
>CAIOTL010000035.1 GCA_903861155.1 uncultured Bacteroidota bacterium | reverse complement strand
GTGTGTAAATGTCCTTTAAATTTCGTCCTCTCCGGTTATAATCAAGTCCAAAGCCGACAATGAAATCATTCGGAATAACGATGCTGGAGCTGCAACCTTTGTAACTGCAATCTATAATAAATTCTTAGATTGGGATATGTCAACATTTTCTTGGATTGGAATGACCAGTATTGCATCGGATGATGCGGATAAAGGTTCTGATCCTGGCGATACAGGAACCGATAAAGATTTAATGGATGCCTTGACGTATAATGCGTCAAGTCTTTCTATAAGTGAAGTATTTGGGGCAAATTTTGTAGGCATTAACAGATGCAACCAAGCCTTAGACATACTTCCTAAATTAGACCAAGCGAATCCTGCCTTACGTGCTAGATTAGCCGGCGAAGCTAAGTTTTTAAGAGCTTTTATGTATTTTACTTTGGTAAAAGCTTATGGTGGAGTTCCAATTGTAGATCATTTACCCAATCCATCTTCAGCTGCTGATATTAAAATGGAATTGACTCGTAAATCTGTAGCCGAATGTTACAGCTTTATCGAAAGCGATTTGACAGCTGCCATTGCCGCATTGCCTGATAGAACGGCTTATTCCGCCTCTGAAAAAGGGAGAGCTTCAAAAGGAGCTGCTTATGCCTTACTTGCCAAAGTTAATTTGTACGAAAAAAATTGGCAAAAAGTAGTAGATAACTGTAACCTAGTTATAGGATATTCTTTGGTTTCGGATTACTCCTCTCAATATAAATTAATTGGTGAGAATGATGCAGAATCAATTTTCGAAATTAGTGGAACTGGTTCAACTCCTGCCAAAGGGATTCAAGGTTATTCTGCTACACAAGGTGCTCGTGGGGCTGGTGGCTGGGGCTGGGGTTTCAATACGCCAAGCTTAAGTTTAGTAAATGCTTATGAACCTGGTGACGTTCGAAAAGCTGCCACCATTATTTTTGCAGGAACGACTTTGTATGATGGACGAGTAGTGCCAAATACGGTTTCAAATCCGAGATACAATTACAAAGCCTATTCTTCTGCTTATACTGATGCATGGGAAACGGACACAGATATTAAATATTTGAGATATGCCGAAGTGATCTTGATGAAAGCCGAAGCCCTAAATGAATTAAATAGTACTTCTGCCGCAATTCCTTTGTTGAACCAAATTAGAAATAGAGCTGGTTTGGCTAATACTACGGCAGCTTCTCAGGCTGATGTAAGAACAGCAATCTGGAAAGAAAGAAGAGTAGAAATGGCTTTTGAACACGATCGATTCTTCGATTTAGTGAGAACAGGTCAGGCAGTTGCTGCTTTTGCCGTTGATGGTAAAACATTTGTTACAGGGAAAAATGAATTGTTTCCATTGCCGCAATCGTTTATTACTCAAGCAGCTGGTTTGTCGACTCAAAACCCTGGTTATTAATTCTTAAAAACAGTAAAAATGAAAAAAAATAAATATATTTTCGTATTGGCTTCTGTTATAGCTGCTCCATTTTTTGGAAGTTGTAATGGGGATAGCATCGATAAAGTAAATGCTCCAATTGCTTACGAAAAAATTGGAGGTTATGCTACCTCAGATGATGTAGCTGCTTCAAGCTTAGTCTCAAAACTAAGTTTCGAAAATAATCTTACCGATTCAAAAGGAGCTATTACAGGAGCTGTCTCTACGAATGTTGGTTATGTGGCTGGTAAAAAAGGAATGGCGTATTCTGGTTCCAGTTCTCAACAGCGATATGCAGTTGGAGATGCTTCTACTGCTATTACAGGTTTAAATGATTTTACATTTTCTTTTTGGATGAACACAGCCAATACTGTTGATCCGGCTACTCCTGGTCAAGGAAAAGGAGCCCAAGGTATTTTTACAGTTGTGAGACCAACACAATTTTGGGGAGGATTGAACTTGTTTTTAGAAAATCCAAATTCAGCATTTCCAAATAGGATTAGATTAAAAGTTGATTTAGAAAATGGTAGAAGTGGCGTTGCATGGGGAAGCCAAGGGGTAATCGTGAATTTGGATAATAGTTTAAACACATGGGTTCACATAGTTATTTCCTATAATTCTTCAACCAGCAAAATATCCTTTTACACAAATGGTTCTTTAAGCGCAAACGTGAGTGATTTTGCCTATGCACCAGCCGGAGGAGTTGTAGGTACTGCACCGTTGTTTGCAGATAATCCAGGAAGTCTAGACAATATTAATAATGCTCCTAAATATGGTGCTTTTCAAATGGTAGGAACTAATGGGAAAATTGTTTTTGGAACGCATCAGTTTGATACCAATCCGTCACAAAACAACGGAGGACCACAAGGCTGGGCAACTAGCTACGCGGGTTTGTTGGATGAATTTAGAATTTATAATGCACCACTTACCACCAATGAAGTAAAAGCCTTATATCTACTAGAAAAGGACAATAGGTAATAATAATGATTTAAAATCCACCTAGTTGAAATAAAAGGCTAGGTGTGGATTTTTAATTTTAGCAATAAAAACAATGAAGAATTATATATTCTGCTTTATTTTTCTAAATATTTTCAACTGCTGTTCTTCTTCTCCTGGCGGAAGTAATGGTGGAGGTACACCCTTGCCTACTGCTCCTACAACTCCGGTAACACCGGTAACTCCTTTGACAGATGCCGAAGCACTAGATCAAGTTCAAAAAGATGCCATCAAATATTTTTGGGATTATGCCGAAACCAATTCAAAATTATCAAGAGAGAGATATCTTACTGATAATCCTAGTTTGGATGCCAAAATCGTGGCTACAGGAGCTTCTGGTTTTGGGTTAATGTCACTTATTGTAGGTATAGATAGAGGTTTTATTTCAAGAGCAGAAGCGGTTACAAGACTTTCAACCGCATTAGCTTTCTTGGAAAATGCCGATCGGTTTCACGGTGCTTGGTCGCATTGGATTGACGGAACTACAGGACATGTAATTCCTTTTGGAACCAAAGATGACGGTGGTGATATTGTTGAAACTGCATATTTATGTCAAGGATTAATTGCAGTTCGAGAATATTTCAAAAGCGGAAATTCTTCTGAATTGGCATTGGCTGCCAAGGCAAATTTGCTTTGGAAAGGTGTAGAATGGGATTGGTATACCCAAGGCAAAAATGCGATGTACTGGCATTGGTCTCCCAATTATGCATGGGACATAAATTTTAAAATAGAAGGATATAACGAATGCTTAATAACGTATATATTAGGAGTTTCATCACCAACACATCCTATTCCTGCTGCAGCTTATGATATAGCATGGGCTAGAAACGGTGGAATTATAAATGGAGGAATTCAATATGGTATTCCGGTAATTTTTGATTACAATGGAGCAACGGGTAATGTTGGACCTATGTTTTGGTCCCATTATTCTTACATGGGTTTGGATCCAAACAATTTATCAGATAAATATGCAGATTATTGGACATTGACACAAAATCATGCTAAAATTATTAACAAATATTGTACTGCCAATCCAAAACAATGGAAAGGATATTCGGATAAATGTTGGGGTTTAACGGCAAGTTATTCTCGCAATAGCGATGGAACTACCGGTTATGCGGCTCATCAACCTAATAATGATTTAGGAGTAATTTCTCCAACTGCTGCCTTGTCTTCTTTCCCATATACACCGACGGAATCCATGAAGTTTCTTCATTTTTTATATGATGAAAACAAAGCGACGTATATAGGTATTGCAGGTCCTTACGATGCATTTTCACCTCAATTTAATTGGGTCACTCCAAGCTATCTAGGAATAGATCAAGGAACAATAGCTCCAATGATCGAGAATTATCGTTCCGGTTTATTATGGAGATTATTCATGAATGCGCCAGAAATTAAGCCCGGTCTAGTGAATCTGGGCTTTCATTCCAGTAAGTATGGATTTTAAATTTGAATTTTTAAATTTGAGTTGATTTTATAAAAGTGAAATGGATGTTTTAAATAGCACCTAATATTAAATGCAAATTATATAACGAATGCAAAATAAACTAATAATTATTGTTTTATTAACTTCTTTTTTTGGCTACAGCCAAAAAAAAGAAGCCAATAAAGCAGTTAAAATCAAACCCAAAGCCGAGTTTGTTGCCGATTTGATGTCAAAAATGACAATCGAAGAAAAAATTTATCAAACGGTACAATTTACTTCAGATGGTTCCATAACGGGGCCTAAATCAGGCGAAAATTTTATTACACGAATTCAGCAAGGGAAAGTAGGTTCTGTTCTTAATGCCACTGGTGCCAAAGAAACCAGGGAAATACAACGTATTAATTTAGAAAATTCAAGATTAAAAATCCCGTTGTTATTTGGCCACGATGTAATTCACGGCTACAAGACTATTTTTCCAATTAATCTTGGTATGGCTTCTTCATGGGATCCGAAAGCAGTAGAATTGGCGGCTCGAATTGCAGCTACAGAAGCGGCATCTGGTGGTATTCACTGGACATTTGCACCTGTTGTCGATATTGCTCGTGACGCGAGATGGGGCAGGGTTTCCGAAGCTTTTGGCGAGGATAGTTACCTTGGATCACAAATGGCAATTGCCAGTGTAAAAGGATTTCAAGGAGACGATTTATCAAAAACCAACACGATTTTGGCCTGCGCCAAACATTTTGCGGCTTATGGTGCTGTCGAAGCGGGAAGAGATTATAACACGGTAGACATGTCCGAAAGAGTATTGCGCGACACTTATTTGCCCGCTTTCAAAGCCACGGTTGATGCAGGCGTAAAGACTTTTATGGTGGCGTTTAATGAAATCTCGGGAGTTCCATCAACAGGAAGCAAATTTTTGATTCGTCAAGTTTTAAAAGGGGAATGGAAATTTGAGGGTGTTGTGGTAACGGATTATACGGGTATTAATGAATTGGTCGCTCATGGTTTCGCCACAGACAATAAAAATGCCGGAGAATTAGCAATGAATGCCGGTGTCGATATGGATATGGTTAGCGGGACTTATATGAAGTATTTGAATCAATCCTATGACGAAGGCAAAGTTTCATTGGCCCAAATCGATGATGCCTGCAAAAGAATTTTGGAGGTGAAATACGATTTGGGATTATTCGAAGATCCGTATCGCTATTCCGATGAAAAACGAGAAAAGGGAACGATATATAAACCTGAATTTTTAGAGGCAAGCTTAGAAGTGGCCAAAAAATCATTGGTTTTGTTGAAAAACAACAACAATGTTTTGCCATTAAAAGCAAACCAAAAAATTGCTTTCGTGGGACCTTTGGTTAGTGATGAATACAATATTATTGGCTCTTGGGCAGCACTTGGCGACCGAAATGGTTTTGCAACCAGTGTTAAAGAAGGAGTAGCAAATTATTTGAAAAATATTTCAAATGTCACCTTTGATCAAGGTGTCGAAATCAAAAGCACGAAAAGAGATTTAATGCAAAAGGCGTTGGAAAATGCCAAAAATGCAGATGTTATTGTTGCCATTATGGGAGAAAGAGAGAATATGACCGGTGAGGCGGCTTCCCAGACTAATATCGATTTACCAGGATTGCAAAAAGAATTTTTAGCCGAATTGAAAAAAACAGGTAAACCAATCGTTTTAGTATTGCTCAACGGAAGACCGTTGACACTCACTTGGGAAAACGAAAATATGGATGCTATCCTAGAAGCTTGGTGGCCTGGAACTCGGGGAGGAGATGCGATTGCGCAAACACTTTTTGGAGCCAATAATCCAAACGGGAAATTGCCAATGTCATTCCCAAGAAACGTGGGACAATTGCCACTGTATTATAACCATAAAAATACTGGAAGGCCGTATTTGGGACCAACTGATCCGGAACAAAAATACAAATCCCAATATACCGATGTGGCCAATAGTCCTTTATATTCTTTCGGATTTGGATTGAGTTATACGACTTTCGAATATTCAAAGGTGAAGATTTCTTCTGATAAAATTAAGTTTGGCGAAAAGTTAAAAGTTAGTGTGGAGGTTAAAAACAGAGGAAATTACGAGGGTCAGGAGGTGGTTCAGCTCTATATTCGTGATTTGGTGGGCTCTGTAACCAGACCGGTAAAGGAATTGAAAGGATTCGAGAAAATAAATTTAAAAAAGGGAGAAACAAAAACGGTTTCATTCGAAATTTCATCGGAAGATTTGAAATTTTATAACCTCGAGATGAAAAACGAGGCCGAAGCAGGTGATTTTGAAGTTTTCGTGGGTGGGAATTCTGACACAGACAGGAAAGTAAATTTTGAGTTAGTTAAATAAATTTGGTTGTTTATTTAGTGATTTCCCTTCGGTAATTATACTAAAGGTTTCTTTTTGCAAAGCTTTAGATTGGTATTAAAAAATCATTTCAAACAAATAATTTGAATTCAAAATTCTGAAACAATAAGAAATACGATTAAACATAGAAGGTATAAATCGGAGATTTATTTTTTGTGTTATTACCAATCCAATCTCCAAAAAAAACTATTAACTAAAATTATTTATCATGAAAAAAATTACCTTTAAATTAATGCTTTTGACTGGCTTTGCTCTTCTAGGAGTAACAACACACGCACAAACGTATTTAGATGCTGAGGACGGCACTACGGGCACTTTAACTTTGCATCAAATGGCTAATGGTCCAACTGGGTCAGACGCAGATTTTACCGTAGTGGCTAACCCAAATTCAAGCGGAATTAACACAAGTACTAAAGTAGTTCAATTTAACCGCAATACTGCTGGAGATCCATGGGCTGGTTTTTGGGGGTCAGGAGCTACTCCCATTCCAGATTTCACAACAAACAAATACATTCACGTAAAAGTATTGAAAACACGATTAACCCCAGTACATTTTAAAATCGAAGGAGGTACAGCTGGAAATTTAGAAATTGCCAGTATGCAGCCTTATGCAGTTGCTAATGTTTGGCAAGATTTAGTTTTTGATTTTTCGTCAAAAACAGGAACATATCCTACATTGGATCTTATGCCAGATTTTTTGGATCCAACACCAACTCCAGATACAGGATATATCATGATTTATTTTGATGACATTAAATTAAACAATAGCCCACTAGCGGAAACATTGGGAGTTCAAACAAATGTTTTGGCTGCGAAAATTAATGTATATCCTAATCCAACTACTGATGTTTTGAGAATACAATCTTCAGAAGCCTTAAGTTCAGCAACAATTTATTCATCTGACGGACGTAAAGTTTTAACCATCAATAAATTCGGTAATGGTATAACATCAATCAACACCTCAAGTTTTAGCAAAGGAGTTTATTTGATAAATTTTATTGCTACATCAGGAGCTAAATTAACGCAACAATTCATTAAAAATTAATTAATTTTTTTTGCAACATTAAGAAACTTCTCGAAAGAGAAGTTTTTTTAATTTTAATTAAGTTTTCTCTTTTGGGGAAAGTCAAACTTTTAAAACTAAATATAAAAATGAAAACCATAAAGAATCTCTTTTTAAGTCTATTCATTTGCTTTATTTTTAATGCCAATGCCCAACAAAAAACCTATTGTAACCCCATTAATATAGACTATGGCTATTGTCCAATTCCAAATTTTGTAAATCAAGGAAAACACAGAACAACAGCCGATCCTGTTATTGTTAATTTTAAGGGGAAATATTTTCTTTTTTCGACAAATCAATGGGGATATTGGTGGAGTGAGGATATGAATAATTGGAATTTTGTCTCCCGAAAATTTCTAAAACCAGATGCAAATGTATACGACGAACTTTGCGCACCAGCTGTTTTTGTGATGAAAGACGAAATGTATGTTGTAGGTTCAACTCATAGTCCCACTTTTCCTATTTGGAAAAGTAAAAATCCAACCCACGATGAATGGGAAATTGCAACAGATGCCTTGAAAGTAGGAGCGTGGGATCCTGGGTTTTTATATGATAAGGAAAAAGATAAATTGTTTTTATATTGGGGGTCAAGCAACGAGTTTCCCATTATGGGGACAGAAATAAACACTAAAACCCTGCAGTCTGAAGGTTACGTAAAACCCTTAATTTCCCTACATCCAGAAGACCATGGTTGGGAACGATTTGGCGAATACAACGACAATACTTTTTTGCAGCCTTTTATCGAAGGGGCTTGGATGACCAAACATAACGGAAAATATTATTTGCAATATGGAGCTCCCGCAACCGAATTCAGTGGCTATGCTGACGGTGTTTTTGTTAGTAACGACCCTCTAGATCGTTTCGAATATCAATCCCATAATCCGTTTTCATATAAACCCGGTGGTTTTGCAAGAGGAGCGGGTCATGGCGCCACCTTCACAGATAATTTTGACAATTATTGGCACGTTTCTACCATTGCAATTGGGGTTAAAAATAGTTTTGAACGCCGAATAGGGATTTGGCCGGCAGGTTTCGACAAGGACGATGTGATGTATTGTAATACGGCTTATGGGGATTATCCAACATATTTGCCCACCAAAGATTCCGTTGATCATAGCAAGGGATTGTTTCGAGGCTGGATGCTTTTGAATTATAACAAACCCGTACAGGTATCGTCAACATTAGGAGGCTATCAGTCAAATTTTGCCGTTGACGAGGATATTAAAACCTATTGGTGCGCCAAAACAGGGAATATGGGGGAATGGTTTCAAACAGATTTGGGGGAAGTTTCGACAGTAAATGCCATTCAGATAAACTATGCCGATCAAGATGCTGAATTTACGGAAAAAACTTTATATAAATTTCATCGGTACAAGATATTCGCTTCGAATGATGGAAAAAAATGGTCTATTATTGTGGATAAAAGTAAAAACATCAAAGACGTTCCGCATGATTATATCGAATTGGAAACTCCTATAAAAGCACGTTTTTTAAAATTTGAAAATATAAAAATTCCAAGTGGAAAATTGGCTTTCAGTGGATTTAGGGTTTTTGGCAAAGGAACAGGAACGAAACCTAAAGCGGTTCAAAATTTTGTGGTACTTAGGGCAGATCCAAAAAAATTTGGTGAAAGGAGGAGTTCCTGGATGAAATGGGAACAAAATCAAGATGCCGATGGTTATATGATTTATTTTGGAAAAGATCCCAATAAATTATACGGAAGTATTATGATTTATGGTAAAAGCGACTTTTTCTTTACGGGAATGGACCGAACGGATGCTTATTATTTTCAAATAGAAGCATTTAACAACAATGGAATTAGCGATAGAAGCGAAATTAAAAAAGTCGAATGAATTTTGAAGAAAATGGTCAAATTGACTGCCAATTCCTAGTTTAAAAAGATTTTGATATATAAATAAAAAGGGGAAATTTAATCGAGTAGATTGAGGAAAACTGTGAAACTCTGTCTTGTGTGTAATTCATTTCGCCTTTGATAAATTAATTTTAAAATTTTCAATACCGGACTAAGATTGTACCATATTATTAGCCAAAATTGTATGTTATATAGCAGACGATTTTAAATATTATCATTCAATTAACACGGGAGAATATTTGGGTTTATTGTAAATGATTAATTTTACTGAAACCTAAAATCAAAATGACAAATACTATTCCCATTTCCATACTAGAGTTAGCAATAATTAACCAAGGCAGCAATGCAAGTGAAACATTCGAAAAAACGAAAGAGATTGCCAAGCTTGTCGATAATTTGGGTTATAAGCGATTTTGGCTTGCTGAACATCATAATATGGCGCATGTGGCAAGTTCAGCAACGGTGATTCTAATAGGTTATATTGCAAGTCAAACCCAGAATATTAGGATAGGTTCTGGTGGAATAATGTTGCCGAATCATTCGCCTCTAATCGTTGCGGAACAATTTGGAACCTTGGAAACCCTTTATCCCAATCGTATTGATTTAGGTTTGGGAAGGGCGCCCGGAACCGACATACAGACGGCGCAAGCCATTCGAAAAGATTTCTATGAGCTATCTCAACAATTTCCACAAAATGTAACAGCTCTTCAAAACTATTTTTCTTTAGAGAATTCGAAAGCAAAAGTGCGCGCATTTCCTGCTGAAGGCATCAAGGTTCCTATTTGGATATTAGGATCTAGTCTTGATAGTGCTGCCTTGGCCGCAGCTAAAGGATTGCCTTATGCATTTGCAGGACATTTTGCTCCTAAACAAATGATTGAGGCATTTGAATTTTATCGCGAAAATTTTCGAGCTTCTGAATTTTTGGGGTACCCCAAAACGATGGCATGCATCAATTCCATTGCTGCAGATTCAGATAAAGAAGCGGAAATACTTTCGACAAGCTTGTATCAAATGTTTCAAAATTCGGTGCAAAACAATAGAAAACCTTTGCAACCTCCTGTTTACTTCTTGTCAGATCTTATGAATGATATGAATGAAGAAGACCGTTTTCTCGTGAATCAGATGACTGCTTGCACATTTGTGGGAAATACTGCGAAATTAGCTATCGAATTAAAAGAATTTATTGACTATTCCCATGTCGATGAATTAATGATTAGCTGTCCGATTTTTGATTATCAGGATAAATTGAAAAGTTTGCGATTATTAAAAGAAGTTATGGATAAAATCAATCAGGGATAAACCAAAAGATAAATATC
>CAIOTL010000034.1 GCA_903861155.1 uncultured Bacteroidota bacterium | reverse complement strand
TCAATGGAATAGGTTTCTAAATTTCCCGGCAAAGCCAATGCTGGATGGGCACCAATGGAAAATGGTATTTGTGATTTTCCATTATTGATGACTTTATACCCGATGTTTAAACTGTTTTCATCCAATGTATAAATAATTTGCAATTCAAAATCGAATGGATAGACTTTCCTTGTTTCCTCAGACGAAATTAACGAAAATATGAGATTGTTTTCAGTTTTTTCAATCAATTCAAATTTCATATCTCTTGCAAAACCGTGTCTTGATAAATGATATTCAATGCCATTATAGTTATAGTAATTGTTTTTTAGCGTGCCCACTATTGGAAACAAAACAGGAGAATGTTTCCCCCAAAAAGCTGGATTTCCTTCCCAGATATACTCCGTGTTTTTGTTGCTTTTTAATGAAAATAGTTCGGCGCCAAAATGATTTATTTGAGCCGTTAAATTCGAATTTGAAATTGTTGTAGTCAAAATGATTCTTGGTTATAAGATAATAAACTTGAAGATGTAAATATATTTCATAAATTTAATTCTGAACAAAGAAAGGTGCTAATTGTGGACTTGGTAAATTTTTGTCAAAATTTCAAATTTATATTCAGTCTTACGTTTATTTTTCATTAATTTGCCTTAGAAAATTTACAAAATGAAAAATAATCGTTTCAAAGCCGTACTTCAACTGGCTTTATTATTTGGGATTTCAACTGTATGGTCACAACAAATTCCTGCTTCAACAGCAAATCAACAAATTTCGAAGTATGATTATTATGATGCTTTTGCACCATTTTTCTATACAAAAAACGGCACAACTACCCGGTCTGCAAGCGGTCAGCCAGGAAATGAGTATTGGCAAAACAGGGCTGATTATCAATTGACGGCAAAATTAGATGTTGCAAAGAACGAAATTACGGGAACTGATATTCTGACTTACACCAATAATAGTCCGGACAAAATGTCTTTTGTTTGGATGTATTTAGACCAAAATTTATTCAAAACGGATTCTCGTGGTAATGCCGTAATTCCTTTGGAAGGAAGTCGTAATGGTGCTCAAGGTCAGATTTTTGATGGAGGAGATAAAATCAAATCGGTTAAAATTATTTCAACAAGCAAGGGGAAAATGACAGAAACTGATGCAAAATATATCATTAGTGATACTAGAATGCAGGTTTTACTTCCTCAAGCGTTGAAATCTAAAGGAGGAATCGTCAAAATTAAAATTGAATATTCTTTCTTTTCCCCAAATGAAGGTTCTGATCGAATGGGAATTTTGGAGACAAAAAACGGTAAAGTTTATACCATTGCACAGTGGTATCCGCGTATGTGCGTGTATGACGACATAAGAGGTTGGAACACGAATCCATATTTGGGAGCTTCGGAATTTTATTTGGAATATGGTGATTTTGACGTGAATATCACCGTTCCTTCCAATCAAATTGTGGTTTGTTCTGGAGAATTGGTAAATTCAGCCGAGGTTCTTACCACCGAACAACAAATGCGTTTTGCTAAAGCTTCTCAAAGTGATAAAACAGTCATAATTCGTTCGGTTGATGAAGTTTTGGCTTCGGCCAACGTGATTTCTAAATCGGATAAAACCTGGCACTATAAAATGAAAAATGCCCGTGACGTTTCCTGGGCATCATCAGCCGCGTTTATTTTGGATGCCGCAAGAATTAATTTGCCAAGCGGAAAAAAATCAATGGCAATTTCGGCCTATCCGATAGAAAGTGCAGGCAATGACGCTTGGAGTCGTTCAACAGAATATGCTAAAGCATCAATCGAAAATTATTCGAAAAGATGGTTCGAATATTCTTATCCTGCGGCAACAAATGTAGCCGGAATTGTGAGCGGAATGGAATATCCAGGGATTGTTTTTTGTGGTTATAAAGATAAAAGTGATGATTTGTGGGATGCTACTGATCATGAGTTTGGTCACAACTGGTTTCCAATGGTGGTAGGTTCTAACGAACGTTTATATGGCTGGATGGATGAGGGGTTCAATACTTTTATCAATACATTAAGTTGGGTTGATTTTAATAATGGAGAATACAAGAACAAACCTGTGGATATGCATAAGGACGCCAAAAAATATACTGATCCAAATCTTGAAACTATTATGAGTTCTCCGGATAATATGAAAGAAGCAAGTATTGGCCCATTATGTTACTCAAAACCAAGTGCCGGATTAGTGATGTTGCGTGAACAGATTTTAGGACCAGAGCGTTTCGATTTGGCTTTTCGCACTTATGTGGAACGTTGGGCATATAAACATCCTACCCCAGACGATTTTTTTAGAACTATCGAAAATGTTTCAGGCGAAGATTTAGCATGGTTTTGGCGAGGTTGGTTTGCTAATAATAGGAAATTGGATCAAGGTATAAATTCTATAAAATATGTAGATAATAATCCTAAATTAGGGGTTTATATTACAATCGAAAACTTCGAAAAAATGGCAATGCCGGTAATTTTGGACATAAAAACCAAAAGCGGAAAAGTTACCCGTATCAAATTGCCGGTGGAAATATGGCAAAGAAATAAAGAATGGTCCTTTAAACAAAATACCGATGAAGAAATTGAAAGCATTGTTCTCGATCCTGACCACGTTTTCCCAGACACTAACGAAAGTAACAATAGCTGGAATTCAGCAACAGGAATCATTGAAAAAGACGCAAACTTGGATGGTTATTTAGGTGCTTTTTCCAATAGAAATGCTCCAATAAAAATTGTTTTTACAAAAAAACTTGGCGTAATTAATGTTGAAATAACGGATTATCCAAAGTTTAAAGTGGAACTTATTGCCAAGGATACTTTTGAATCGGATGAGGCAGGACTGAAATTCGAATTTAACGAAAGTAAAAATGGTTTTGATATGATAATTTTGTCTAACAATCAAAAAATACCTTTTAGAAGAGAATAGTACTTTTGAATGGCTTTTATAAAACACACACACCAATATTTAGCTAAATATTGGTGTTTTTTGGCTTTAGAAATGTCGGAGTTATTCTGGAATTTGTTGGCTTAAACAATGCAATGTTCCGAAACCCCAAATCAAATCTATCGTATTAATTCCGATGATTTCCCTGTCAGGAAAACAATCGGTAATTATGTTTAAAGCTATTCTGTCATTGGTATCGTTGAAAGTGGGAACCAAAACACATTTATTCAAAATTAAGAAATTCGCATAACTCGCTGGCAAACGAAGTCCATCAAAATCAATCCTTTTAGGCATTGGCAATTCTACAATTTTTGGCGTTTTTCCGTTTTCCAGTTTGGCGTTTTTCAATCGTTTTAAGTTGTCTTGCAAAGGTTTATAATTGTTGTCTTTTGGATTAGATTCTACAATAGTAATGATGGTATCTTCGTTTACAAATCGGCATAAATCATCGATGTGTCCATGCGTGTCATCGCCTTCGATGCCATCACCAAGCCAAATTACATTATTAATTCCAAGGTATTCTTTAAAAACAGCTTCATAATCTGCTTTGGTAAAATTTGGATTTCGAACCTGAATATTAGGATGCATCAAGCATTCTTCCGAAGTCAGTAAAGTGCCACATCCATTGGTGTCAATCGCTCCGCCTTCTACAATTACGGGTTTTCCATTATATACAACTTGGGTTAGCGGAATGTTTAGAAATTCACTCACTTTCGTAGGAACGTGTTTGTCTAAATTGATGTTTTTATATTTTGCCCAGCCATTAAAATTGAAATTCAAGGCTTCTCTTTCGGTTCCGTTTTTAACGATAATGGGCCCCGAATCACGCATCCAACTTCTATTGGTTTTATGAATAAGGAAAGAAACATTCCTCATTTGAACAGTGGCTGTTTCTAGCATTCCCAAAACTTTTATCTTAAGTTTTTCATCAGCAACTACCAAAAAAACAGTTTCAAAAGAGGCTACTTTTTTAATGAATTCGACAAATGCCCATTGTATAGCTTCGTATTTTCCTGGCCAATCTCTACCATTATGAGGGAAACAAAGCAAAATTCCTTTTTGTTTTTCCCATTCGGCGGGGATTCTTCTATTGGATATACTCATCATTAGTCGATTGCTCTTTTCGTAATATCGCCAAAAGCATCGATTCTTCTATCTCTGAAGAAAGGCCAATTCTGACGTACATTTTCCTGTAGATCCAAGTCAACTTCGGCCATAATAATTTCCTCTTTATCGTGCGAGGCTTGCGCCAAAATTTCGCCCTGTGGTCCTGCAATAAAGGAAGAACCCCAAAACTGAATTCCAGCTGTATTTGGTAAATATTGTTCTAAACCAATGCGGTTTGCGGCGGCAACATAAATACCATTCGCCACAGCGTGACCTTTCATCACGTTCATCCAAGCACCGTGCTGGTTTACACCATATTCGTTTTTTTCTAGCGGATGCCAACCAATTGCTGTTGGATAAAACAAGACTTCGGCACCTTGCAAAGCCGTCAAGCGAGCCGCTTCTGGATACCATTGATCCCAACAAATTAACGTTCCAATTTTTCCTTTATTCGTCGGAAAAGCTTTGAAGCCTAAATCACCTGGTGTGAAATAGAATTTTTCGTAAAAATGAGGATCGTCCGGAATGTGCATTTTGCGGTATAATCCCGCTTCGGAACCATCAGTGTCAATGATGTAAGCACTATTGTGGTATATTCCTGCCATTCTTTTTTCGAAGAATGGAACGATAATTACCACTCCTAATTCTTTTGCCAAAGCACTAAAAGCAATAAACGAAGTGCTGTATAATGGTTCTGCCAAAGCAAAATTATCCACATCTTCACTTTGACAAAAATAATGACTGCTGTATAATTCAGGTAATGAAATGACTTCCGCACCTTGACTGGCAGCATCTTGTACCCAACTCAAACATTTTTTCAGGTTGTTTTCGGCAGCATCGTTAAGATTCAGTTGAATGACTGCTATTTTGTATTTATTCTTTGGCATAAGGCAAAATTTATACTGCAAAAATAGGAATTTTATAAGGAGTAATAAATATTCTAAATAGAATTAATACTAAAGGACTACTATTATGATAATGAATAAAGTTCTTTTATGAAATTTTTTTTAAAGAAAATCAAAAGAAAGAATTAAGCCGACTAAAATCAATAGGCTGAGTCCAATAATCAAAGGCTTGCGTAGTGATTTGTCAATCAAAGTAATACCATAAATCATTTTTTATAGATTATTACGTATGGTCGCATTTACAATTGCTATAATCAGAAAGGAATCGGGCACGTTCAATTTACTCTGCAAAAGATTAATAATAAATGGATCTATATCGTTTATTCCTAATAAAACAAAAGGAAATTGACACCTACAGAACCATAAGTTTTATTTACGAATCCAGTTATCAATTCAAAACAATAAAAAAGGGACCAAATAAAACGGAAGTTTTAAATTCCAGCGGATTGTTTGGTGTGCTAATAGTTTAAGAATGAAAAACTACAAGTTTGATTTAACAAAACCAGCCAATCTTGTTGAGTATAAATCAGAGGAGCAAGACAATAGGTAATTAATGCGATCACAATAGAAGTAATTTCAAACCTCTTTTGAGCTTTCATTTTTTCTAAATATTAGAAACCAAGTAACATTCCAATAATTAAACTACCACCTAAAAATGGAATCATAGTTTTTGGGTAGATGATATAAAGTATAAAACCTAAAACGTCAATTAGAGCGAAAGTTCGATTGGTACCAAATAAGTTTTCAAATTCTATATTGATATGATGTTGTCTTTGTTCCAATCCAATCAGTAGTGAAAATAGTAAAACCAATAAAAATTTAATGCTATCAGAAGGGATACTATGATAAAAATCTGGAATCTTAATTTTACTTTTTTGAAGAAGCAAATTATAAATAGGAATAAAAGGACTTTTAAAAAAAAACTCGAAAGGAAATAGTTTACTTTTTTTATAAATTGAAGTGCTTTTATTTTAAAAATGGGATGAATTACTAAATTTTTGACATTAGAAGCACTACTAATTTTATTGAAGATTTGGTGGAGAAATAGTTCTATCTTATTCTTTTTCCTTAGATAAATTACATATAAAACAGAAATTTTAGTGCGCATAATATGATAGTCTGGATTTGAAGATCTTTTGCTT
>CAIOTL010000033.1 GCA_903861155.1 uncultured Bacteroidota bacterium | reverse complement strand
CAAAAAAAAGTTGTTATTCCTTGGGATAAAATTAGAACAAAAGCTTATTTTACCTATTTTTCCATTTATTCAATTGACAATCCTTCTGACATAAATAGAGGTTACAGCTATAAAGAAGATTGGAATACAAATGTTTTACATAGTGTTTTAAGAACGTTATTAAAACAAAATAAAATAGAAACTTATGAATAACAACTATTAAACCCTATTTGATAGATTTCTCAAGAATCTTCATTTAAATCAACAGAAAACATTCCCCTTGCCACTTCCAAAAAAAGAAGTATTTTTACAAAAGATAAGTACAAAAATAAATGAAAGAAAAGATGAAGGAAAAGACGAGTTCAGAAAAAGAAGCCAAATTAAAAGCACTACAACTTACGCTTGATAAACTGGATAAAACCTACGGAAAAGGCACGGTGATGAAAATGGGCGACAAAGCCGTCGAAGAAGTGGAAACGATTTCGTCTGGATCTTTGGGAATCGATTTGGCCTTGGGCGTTGGCGGTTATCCAAGAGGAAGAGTGATTGAAATATACGGCCCGGAATCTTCAGGAAAAACAACCTTGACTTTGCACGCCATTGCCGAAGCTCAAAAAGCCGGTGGAATCGCTGCTTTTATAGATGCAGAACATGCTTTCGACAGGAATTATGCCGAAAAATTAGGTGTAGATATCGAAAATTTAATCATATCGCAACCAGACAACGGAGAACAAGCTTTGGAAATTGCCGAAAATTTAATTCGTTCTGGCGCCATTGATATTGTCGTGATTGACTCGGTTGCGGCTTTGACGCCAAAAAGTGAAATCGAAGGCGAAATGGGCGATTCTAAAATGGGATTACACGCTCGTTTGATGTCTCAAGCCTTAAGAAAATTGACTGGAACCATCAGCAAAACCAATTGTACGGTTTTCTTCATCAACCAGTTGAGAGAGAAAATTGGCGTGATGTTCGGAAATCCGGAAACTACAACGGGTGGAAATGCGTTGAAATTTTATGCTTCGGTTCGTTTGGATATTCGTCGTTCAACTCAAATCAAAGATGGCGATAACGTATTGGGAAACAGAACCAAAGTTAAAGTCGTAAAAAACAAAGTAGCACCGCCTTTCAAAGTAGCTGAATTTGACATTATGTATGGCGAAGGAATTTCGAAAACTGGCGAAATCTTGGACTTGGCCGTTGAATTTGATATCATCAAAAAAGCGGGTTCTTGGTTCAGTTATGGTGAAACCAAATTAGGACAAGGTCGTGATGCGGTGAAAGCTTTAATTAAAGATAATCCGGAATTAGCCGATGAATTAGAAGCTAAAATCAAGGCTTTGATAAAAGAAAAAAACGCTTAAAATTAGAAAAGAGTTCGCCACGGTGAACTCTTTTCTTTTCTATTTTTTCTTCTGAAACTCCAATAATTGTTCGTGAATTACTTTCCAAGCTTGGTCTTTAAGACTATTCTTGTCAGCCATTGTTTTTCCTCCTGTTTCAATAAAAGAAAGAATTTGTACCCTTAAAAGTCCTGGGCTTCCGCTAAAAGGAGTATAGGAAAATCGTTTTTTATTGTCTCCAAAAGAAATGGGAACAATCGGTAATTGGTGGTCAATTGCCAGTCGGAAAGCGCCGTCTTTAAAGTGATCCAAAAGTATGGATTCGTCATCAGGAACTCCACCTTCGGGAAAAATGCAAATGCTGAGGCCTTGATCTATTCTTTTTTGCGCTCTTTCAAAAACGCCATGTTTGCTTCTGGAACTTGTTCTGTCGACTAAAATACAGGTTCGTTTATAGAAAAAACCAAACAAAGGAATTTTTACTAATTCTTTTTTACCCACAAAAACAAAAGGTTTTCGAACGGTGATAAGCATCAGCATTATATCGACCATCGAAGTGTGATTGGCAACAATCATATAATTTTTATCGGGTTCGAGTTCTTGATCTTTCACTATTTTATAATAAAATCCCATTCCAAAAAGAATGACTTTCGCCCAAATTCTTGCCATTTTAAAAAAATACGGATAGCCACTTTCGGTCAAAATAGAAGCTACCAAAAAAGGAAGCATAACAAGAATGGGAATAGTCATTAAAACATAAAACCAAACGCGCCAAACCGCCCAAAAAATAATTTTTATTCCTCTCATAGCGTCAAAAGTAAGGAAAAGTGTGTAACTTTTAGTAAAAGAATTAACTTTGTCAAAAATAGCAATCTTTTATAATGGCAAAAATACTCACTGGCGTTCAAAGTACTGGAACACCACATTTAGGAAACTTACTTGGCGCTATCATTCCCGCAATCGAATTGTCGAATAATCCCGAAAACGAATCGTTTCTTTTCATTGCCGATTTGCATTCGATTACCCAAATAAAAGACGGCAAAACGTTAAGAGCAAACACCTACAGCACTGCCGCAGCTTGGCTTGCCTGTGGTTTGAATGTGGACAAAGTAGTTTTTTACCGTCAGTCTGATGTGCCAGAAACAGCTGAATTGTCTTGGTATTTGAGTTGTTTTTTCCCTTTCCAAAGATTGACATTGGCCCATTCGTTCAAAGACAAAGCCGATAGATTAGAAGACGTCAATGCCGGATTATTTTCGTATCCAATGTTGATGGCTGCCGATATTTTATTATATGACGCCCAGTTTGTTCCCGTGGGGAAAGACCAGTTGCAACACGTCGAAATTACTCGCGATGTGGCAGCGCGTTTCAATCACCAAATGGGTGAAACGTTCGTGATTCCCGAGGCCAAAATCCAGAAAGACAGTATGCTTATTCCTGGAACCAACGGAGGGAAGATGAGCAAATCAGCCAATAATTTCATCAATATTTTCTTGGACGACAAAGCCTTGCGCAAACAAATTATGAGTATCGAAACGGATAGCACTCCTTTAGAAGATCCAAAGAATCCGGAAACCTGCAATGCGTTTGCCCTTTATAAATTATTGGCAAATGAAAGTCAAATTCAAACTATGACTGCCAATTATTTGGGTGGAAATTATGGTTACGGTCACGCCAAACAAGCCTTTTTTGAATTGATTATCGAAAGATTTAAAACCGAAAGAGAGAAGTACAATTACTACATGAACAATCTCCCAGAAGTAGATGCTTTATTAAAAATCGGTGCCGAAAAAGCGGCTGTTGTGGCCAAAGGTGTTTTGGGAAGAGTGAGAGCAAAATTAGGGTTTGAGTAAATAAAAAGATAAAACTCAAATTCGCAAATATTTAACTGTTTTGCTTTTTTTTAAATTGCCTCAAACAATTTTCCCGGCAAAGGTCGGATCACGCCTTTGAGTTCCATATTAAGTAGCATTCCCGAGATTTTATAAATAGGGAAATCGCATCTCAAAGCGATAATATCCATCAATTCTTTTCCGTTTTTGAGGAGGTAATCATATACTTTTTGCTCTTCAATTTCGAGCGAGACAAACAATTGCTTTTGCACTGGTTTGATTTTGCTTTCTATGTCCCAATTCAGGATATAGACCAAATCGGCAGCGCTGGTAAGCAGGTTTGCCTTTTGGGTTTTGATTAAATTGTTGCAACCTTGGCTGTACTTATCACTTGTTCGGCCAGGAACAGCAAAAACATCGCGATTATAATCATTGGCAATGTTTGCCGTGATGAGCGAACCGCCTCTTTCGGCAGATTCAATCACAATCGTAGCTTCTGAAATTCCTGCGACAATGCGGTTTCTTCGAACAAAATTTTCCTTGTCAGGATTGGACGAACTCCAAAATTCAGTCATAAAACCTCCGTTTTGTTCTACTTTGGCCACATATTTCTTGTGTGTTTTGGGATAAATTTGGTTTAAACCGTGGGCCAAAACACCAACGGTCTGCAAATCGTGTTCCATTGCCATTTGATGTGCGAAAATGTCGACCCCATAAGCAAAACCACTTACAATCACTAGATCAAGCGGCGCAATATCCTCAATCAGCTTTCGGCAAAATTCCATTCCGTAAGAGGTGATTTGTCGCGTTCCCACAATGCTGATTATTTTTTTGTTTTTTAAGTCAATGTTCCCCGATGTAAACAACAAAACCGGTCCGTCGATGCAATGTTTCAAACGATCGGGGTAATTTTGATCATCAAAATAAGCGACATTGATTTCGTTTGATTTTATAAATTGGAGTTCCTGCTCTGCATTTTCGAAAACCAATTTATTCTTTAAATTTCGCATCAATATAGAACCAATACCATCAATAGTGGCTATTTGAGAAGTTTTTGTCTTGAAAACAGCTTCCGCACTACCGCAATGATTTATTAATTTTTTGGCCATAATATCACCAATGCCTTCTACTTGACGCAACGCCAATAAATGAAATAATTCTTGATCCGTCATACTAATCGATTGAGGTTGAAATGTATAAAAAAATAGGCAGATTGTTAATAAAAATTGTGAATAAAATTTTGATAACTATTTTCAACGTGTAACTTTGTAACTATGAACATCGAACCTTACATCGCGCAGCTTTTATACCGTTATCAATGTGTAACCGTTCCAGGTTTCGGAGCTTTTTTGACTGAAATTCGATCGGCACAATTAATTGAAAGTTCCAATTCTTTTTTTCCTCCAAAGAAAATGATTTCTTTCAATGCCTATCTAAAAAATAACGATGGATTATTGGCGAATCATATTGCGCAAGCTGAAAAAACATCCTATGAATACGCCATAAGCGCGATTCAATATGAGGTTTTTAATTGGAAAAAAGCACTTCAGGAAAGAGGATTGTTCTCTATAAAAAATGTGGGGAATTTTACGCTTAATGCCGATAAAAATTTGATTTTCACGCCTTACGACCAAACTAATTATTTGACTAATTCTTTTGGGTTGAGTGCCTTTGTTTCACCAATGATAAAAAGAGAACTATTCGAACAAAAAATCGAAGCTCTTGAGAAAAATGAAGTCATTGTTTTCACGCCAGAAAGAAGAAGAACAAGTGTGTATTTGAAATATGCCGCTATTTTTGTTTTGGGGTTGGGTTTAACTGGAGCTATTGCTTATCCAATTTATCAACAACAAATTGCCAATGAAACGATTATCGTGGAGCAATCTGTTCAAAAACAAGTTCAAAACAAAATTCAAGAAGCCACTTTCTTTATAAAAAGTCCAGTTCCAGCCGTAACTCTTACTGTTAAAGAGGAAAAAATGTCATACCACATTATGGCCGGTGCATTTAGAGAGGAAAGAAATGCTCAAAAAGCATTTGAAAGGCTGTCAAATCAAGGGTATAAAGCAAGAAGAATTCCACAAAATAAATATGGATTATTTCCGGTTCTTTACGGAAGTTACGCTACTCTTCACGAAGCTGAATGTGCCAAACAAGAAATTCAAAAAACAGTCAATCCTGATGCTTGGATTCTGGTTGAATCTCTATAATTTAAAAACCTATTCGAATTGAATAGGTTTTTTTTCGTTTCTTCACAAATCAACTAACAATGAAATACACGATTAAAGTTTGGTTTTTTACTGTTATCTTTTCACCTCTTTTTCTATTTTTAATTTTAGGGGTTTTTATAAATTCTTCGAAATTTAGTGAAATTTTAGGATCGTGGCTAATGATAGGCTTTATGATGTTATATGCTATGGTTTTATCAATTCCAACAATGATTTTATTTTGGTTAATCCAAAGACATCTTATGAAAGTATTTACAATTGATAAAACAAAACTTATATTAAGTGCTTATTCTTTCATTTCAGTATGAATTACATTTTATGTTTTTGACAAAGGATTTGTTGAGCGTGGCTTTCAACAAATTTTTTGGGTGGTAATATATTCGCTAACAATAGTTTTGGGAGTATGGCTTTTTAAAATTTCTGCTTCAATAAATAAAGATGAGCAAAAAGCATATATAGTAGTATCAAAAATTGATTTGCTGAAACAACTTTAATACTTTAAATTTAAACTTGCTTTGAACATTTTCAATTCGTCCCAAGTTAATTTTTCGCCATATTGCTCCTTCAAACCATTTAATGTTTCTTCTTTGTAGCCTTTGAAAGCTTTTTCTAATTCCAATATTTTGTCTTCCGGCAAAACAGAAGTAATTGCGATGGTTCCGGATTCAATGAGTTTGGCAATATGGGAACCAATAGTTTGCGAAGTCAGTTTTCTTATCGCTGCAATTTCTTTAATGGTGTTCTTTTCGAGCCACAATTCATAGGTTTCCTGAACGGTAGATTTCTTAGGTTCTTTGGTGACTTTTTTCTTTGATGTGTATCTTTCCAAGTCGACTTCGTCTTCGATTAATGTTACATTTACAGACTTGAAATCTTCTTGAATTGATTTTAACTTATTGATTTTGTAATATTTTATTTCATCTGAAGACAGTCTTTCTTTTGAAATTGTTTCGCCTTCAACAACGGTTTCAATTAATAATTTGGCTTTTATTAATCGCAAAACAGCCTTGATTTGCAGTTCTTCAAGAATAACTAATTCCTCGTAAAATGCTTTAACCTTTTTGATGCGTTTTACTTCTTCTATTTTCCAAAGTATTTCGTGAACCAAATTGTCCATCGGCAACAAAAAATAATTGTATGCCGCGTCTATTCGGTCTAAAACGTGGTTCAAATCGACAGATTCTTGACTAAATAGTTTGTTCAATTGCAAGACAAATTTCCTGGATGGTTCCAAAAGTGATTCCATTGCTTCAGTTTGTTTTCGAGCCCAAACGGCATGTTTTGATTTCTCGGAACTTTCGCCTTTTTCATCATAACTAAATTTATGATTTCGCCATTCTTGGGCCAAATCACTCCAATCAAAAGTGCTATTCAGGAAATTATGAATAAAGTTTCTGGTTTCTAATTGCAATGAATTTTCGAGAGCTTCTTCGGTTGCTTTATTAAGCGAATAATCCATCACGTCCTGATCGTTTGAAATGCCATTCATTCGTAGTGGAGAAAGTAAAATTAAGCCGTTTAAAGAGCGCAAACGCGATAAAGCCACGTATGCTTGTCCGGGAAGAAAAACCTGCGAAACGTCGAGCGCTGCTTTGTCAAAAGTCAATCCTTGGCTTTTATGCACCGTGATTGCCCAAGCGAGTTTTATTGGATAATGAACAAATGTTCCCAATACTTCTTCTTCGATTTCTTTGGTGTTTTCATTCACTTTATACCGAATGTTTTGCCATTCATATCTTTCGACTTCGATGGTTTTATTTTCTTCTGGAAAGTGAACCAGAATTTCCTGACTTGAAAGTGATTTGATAAATCCCATTTTGCCGTTGAAATACTTTTTATCAAAAGATAAATCGTTTTTGACAAACATAACTTGCGCTCCAACTTTCAGTTTTAAATTTTCTTCAACAGGATATATCTTATCCGGAAAATCATCCACAATTTCAGGTTTGTAGGTTACTAATTTTCCTTCCAAATCTTCCAAAGCTTGCGCATTCATTGCATCAGCTTTGGCATTGTGAGTTGTTAAAGTGATATACCCTTTGTTGGCTTTCAAATCGAAATCTGGTTTTACATATTGATTTAAGTTTTGAATATCTGCAGCAGAAATTTGGTTGTTCCGGAGATTGTTCAAAATCGAAATAAACGCATCATCGGTTTGACGAAAAATCTTAGACAATTCAATATACAAGGGTGGGCTTTGCTGAACAACATGCGAATGAAAAAAGAATTTTCCCTTGTAATACGTTCTCAATGTTCGCCATTCCTCGTCCCGAATTACCGGTGGCAATTGCAATAAATCGCCAATAAATAAAACTTGAACTCCTCCAAAAGGAGTGCTTTTTTTTCGAACGGTTTGCATCATAAAATCCATTGCGTCCAATAAATCGGCGCGAAGCATACTCACTTCGTCAATGATTAACAATTCCATATTTCGAATAACAGATTTCTTTAAACCACTCATTTTGAAATGTCGGCGTAAGGTGGCTTTGGTTTCGAACTTGGTGTTTTCGGAAAAATGGGGTGCCGAATTATCCGGGATAAATCCTCCAAAAGGCAACTGAAACATCGAGTGAATGGTGACTCCTCCAGCATTTAATGCCGCAATTCCTGTAGGCGCAACCACGACGGTATTCTTGTGCGTGGTTTGAATAATTTCGCGCAAAAGCGTTGTTTTTCCTGTTCCTGCTTTTCCGGTGAGAAAAATAGAGCGATGAGTTTGATTAATAAATCTCAGTGTATAAACGGCGGCTTCGGAAATGGTTTGCATTTGGAGTATAAATTAAAGGCTAAAATATAGCTTTTTCATTATTTATAACAAAAAATGTCACGCAATAGCGTGACACTGATGATATTGATTTCGAGAATATTATTTTTTAACTTCCTCTTTTTTAGCTGGAGATTTATATTTCTCGTTTAATAATTTTATAATGTCTTTCGTAATATCGTATTTTTCTTCAGCATATAAAATACTGGCAGCATCTCCCGTTCCATAGATGTAATCATATCCTTTTTCTTTGCCATACGCCTTGATGAATTTTTTCACACCACTTACTACTGAATCCATTTCCACACTGCTTTCTTGTTGTAATTGTTGAGCAAGTGCTTGTTGAGCTTGACCAAGTTGTTGCTCTCTTTTTTGCAATTCAGCTCCTTTTTGTTGTGCCCAGGCTTGACCGTTTGCCTGTGCCTGACTCTGAAAATTGGAAGCATCTTGTTTGAACCTTGCAATTTCAGCATCTAACTGTCTGCCTTTTTCTTCAGATTTAGCTTTGTACTTGGCTTGAAGATCTTTCGCCTCGGTATATTCTTTCATTAAGATTGAAGTATCTACATAAGCTGTTTTTACTTCCTTAATTTCTGCTGTTTTTTTACACGAAACAATTGAAACCGAAAGTGCGATAATTAATAATGCTTTTTTCATTTTAAGTTTTTCTATTTTTTAGTAATGTTTACAAAAATATAAAAAAATAAATAGCATTGGATCAAAGTTTAAAAAATGCTTATTAAATCCGAATATAAATTTTTATTATTGAAATTCATAAAATGATAACGTGTTTTTATTAAAACCGGCCTCATTAGCTTCGAAATAAGCCGTTTTCCTAAAAAAAACAGCTATAATAGCTTTTGTTGCAAAATAACTGCTTAAATGCTTTTAAATTAAATCTAGCTGTTTTTTATGAGGTAAATGTGGGACGAATATTCAAAATTCTTATTCGCCTTCCAATTGGATTGTAATCCGATAAAAAAAGCCTTAAGGAAATTCATTTTCCCGGATTTATATCTTTCTGAAAGTAAGGAGACATAAAAAGAGTCAAACTTCATTGGTAAGACTTTTTCCAATTTCATTCCTTCTTTTTCGAAAAGTAATTTTATCGCAGTTTTAGAAAAATGCCAAAAATGGATTGGTACATCATAAGCTGCCCAAAATTCCCCATAATGTTTTGCATCAAAAGATTTGAAATTGGGAACGGCAATAATTAATGTTCCGTCTGCTTTCAAAAGTCGTTTCAATTCTATAATTTGAGTATCTAAATCTGGAACGTGTTCCAAAACGTGCCACATCGAAATCACATCAAAAGAATTATTAGCTAATTCTTTTGTTTTTTCTACAAATGTAACACCCTTGTTTACTGCAATAGCCTTTGCTTTTTCACTTGGCTCCACTCCTATTGTTTGCCAACCATCGTTTTTGGCAACGGACAAAAAATCACCTGTACCTGCTCCAATATCTAATATTCTCCCCTTATCCGGTTGAAACGAGTTTATTAAATTGAGTTTGTTTTTTAATGCTATACTTTTTATAAAATGATATAGTTTTTCAAACAACGAACGTTTGCTATCTGTATGTGATATGTAATCAACACTTTCGTAGTATTGACCTAAATTCTCCAAAATTGGTTGTGGAAAAGTAATTAACATATCCAAATCTTCATCCTGATATAAGTCGAAAGTCTCTTTGGAAACTGAATAATCTTTTACGGTAAGAAAATGTTTTTTGTTTGAAATATCCATTTTTAAATTTTATTCTTTTTAAAATCATCAGCAACATCAAGCCTTTATAGAGTAGTTTCACGTGGAACAAATTCTATGCTCCCTTTTTTATCGCCCCATATAAATTAACAACACCGAAACATCGCTCGGCGAAACACCACTAATTCTCGAAGCTTGTGAAATTGTAACAGGACGAATTTTGCTTAATTTCTGCTTGGCTTCAATTGACATCGATTTTATCTTGTTGTAATCAAAATTTTCCGGAATTTTCACATCTTCTAGGCGAGTAGTTTTATTGGCATTGTTTCTTTCCTTTTCAATGTATCCAGAATATTTAACTTGTATTTCGGCTTGTTCCAATATTTCTTGATCTAAATCATTTTCAGCAATATAAGAGGCTACTTTTTCGAATTTAATGATGTCTTTCAAATCAATTTGCGGACGAGAAAAAATTTTAAACATTTTATCTCCTTGTAAAATCAAAGCCGTATCTTTTGATTCCAAAATAGGATTTGCTTCAGCAACTGAGACGCTGGATTCTTTAAAAAAAGCAACCATTTTTAAAGATTCGTTCAACTTGTGCTCCATTCGGCGTAAACGCTTTTCGGAAGCCAGTCCTATTTCGTAAGACATTGGTGTTAATCTAAAATCAGCATTGTCTTGACGCAATAAGGTTCTGAATTCGGCTCTAGAGGTAAACATTCTGTAAGGCTCTTCAGTTCCCTTTGTGATTAAATCATCAATTAAAACCCCTATATAAGCTTCGTCTCTTTTTAAAACAAGCGGTGATTTTTCCTGAACTTTTAAAGCTGCATTAATTCCAGCCATCAATCCTTGGGAAGCTGCTTCTTCATATCCTGTTGTCCCGTTTATTTGCCCGGCAAAATATAATCCTTCAATTAATTTGGTTTCAAGCGTATGCTTTAGTTGTGTTGGAGGAAAATAATCGTATTCGATTGCGTATCCTGGACGAAAAAATTTCACTTTTTCAAAGCCAACAACAGAACGCAAAGCTTTAAACTGAATATCTTCAGGAAGTGACGTAGAAAAACCATTTACATAAACTTCGACGGTATTCCAACCTTCAGGCTCCACAAACAATTGATGTCTTTCCTTGTCTGCAAAACGATTAATCTTATCTTCTATGGACGGACAATACCGCGGGCCAATACTTTTTATACGCCCATTAAACATTGGAGACCGATCAAAACCTTCCTTTAAAATATCATGAACTTCAATTGAAGTGTAGGTCATATGACAAGATTTTTGATAAATCAAAGGTTTAGTAATATCAGAATAAGAAAATTTATCTGGTTTAACATCTCCCTTTTCCTCATTCATTCTGGAATAATCTAATGATCTTCCATCTACTCTTGGAGGGGTTCCGGTTTTCATTCTTCCTGCTTGAAAACCTGCATTAACTAAATCTTCAGTAATTCCATAAGCGGCACTTTCGCCAGCTCTTCCTCCGCCAAATTGTTTTTCACCAATATGAATCAATCCATTAAGGAAAGTTCCGTTAGTCAATACAACCGATTTGGATTTAATTTCGACTCCAAGCGCAGTTCTAATTCCACGTATTTTGCCGTTCTCAATAATCAAACCTTTCACCATTTCTTGATAAAAATCAAGATTTGGCGTTCCTTCTAACATCAATCTCCATTCTTCAGAAAAACGCATTCTATCACTTTGAACTCTTGGCGACCACATTGCAGGACCTTTCGATTTGTTCAACATCTTGAATTGAATGGCGGTATTGTCTGAAACTATGCCAGAATAACCACCAAGCGCATCAATCTCACGAACAATTTGCCCTTTCGCAATTCCTCCCATAGCAGGATTACAAGACATTTGGGCGATGTTTTGCAAGCTCATTGTAACCAACAAGGTTTTAGAACCCAAATTGGCAGCGGCAGCAGCGGCCTCACAACCAGCGTGACCCCCTCCTACCACAATTACATCATATTCTTCTAGAAACATTTAATTTTAGATTTTGTGACTTCAGACTTATTGTCCAAAATCTTTGTTTTAAATATTGTTTCACGTGAAACAACAGGTTTATGATTGTTTAACAACCTTCTATTGTTCCACGTGAAACATAGCTAGTTTTTCATCTTCCTTTCTTCTCATAAGTAGCTTATCATTTTCAGATTTGTCTTTGTAGCCACAATAATGCAAAATACCGTGAACTAAAACACGCTTCAACTCTTCATCAAAAAAAACATTGAAATCAACGGCATTGTCTTTGACTCTTTCTACTGAAACAAAAATATCTCCATGTAATTCGTTTCCGATACTGTAATCAAAACTGATTATGTCCGTCAAAGTGTCGTGCCCCAAATGCTCAACATTTATTTTGTGCAAATAATCATCATCGCAAAAGATGTAATTTATTTCTCCCTCATTCTTGTTTTCCGACGTGATAACGTTTGTAATCCAATTAGAAATAGCATCTTCATTCTCTAGGTTGAAATCGGTTTCATAATTAAAATTGATCATTTTTTATTGAAGTATACTTGAACTTTTTGATTAAAATTCGAGCGCAAAGGTAACGATTGTCTGTTTAATATTTCAATACTGTTTAAATAATCCAATAATGCAGGTGGCAGTGGTTTAGATTGATTGGCAAACTCCCTTCTATTCGTTTCAGATTGCCGTTTATTTTCTTGTCCTTGTTGCTGTATTGCCGTATTTAATTTCAACAATTCCTGCTTCACATTTAATATCCTTTGTAGCGTTTCATTCTTGAATCCTTTGTCTAATAATTGCTTTTCGATTTGCTTCATTTGTTCCAAAGCATTCTGACCGTTTCCTCCAATTCCTTGTTTGTTCAATTCGTTTTGTAGCGCATCCCGCAATTGCTTTTGCTCTTTATAGATACCCATTATGGCCTGAGCATCTCCTTCCCCATCTTCCCCATCTTTCCCTTTATCGCCTTCTTTTCCTTCTCCTGTTTTTGGTCCTTTTTTCAATCCTCCTTTCATCTTTTCTGCAAGACCTTCTTGCTTTTTGATAATATCCGGCAATTGCATTCCCTGTCCTTGACCAGGCTTGGGCTTTCCAGAGCCTTCACCAGACATTGACATTTGCATATTGTTCAAGATATCACTTAAAAAATCAGCTAGTTTATTTGCCGATGAAATAGTGTATTGTTGATGTGAAACTCCTTTTGGAATTTGCGTATCAGCCAAAGTCTCCAATGATTTATCCAAATTGTATTGGGCGTTGCCTATTTCTCTGGTTATGTTTTCTCCAATTTTTGGATTACGCAAGGACATAGCAAAAAGGCTGTCGTCAATATGTTTGAACTGTAGTTTTAAATCCTGTTGAATTTTAAGATTTTTATTAAATGCCGGAGAACCAATTTTTGAATTTTTAAACTTGCCCATTAAGTCTTCTTGTGAAAACGAAAAAGCCAAAAGATTATCCAAAATTTGACGCAACATAGCAATGTCTTCTTCTAGTTGCTCCATTTCAACGCCTTCCATACTTTGCTCCATTTTATGAGACATTTGCTTCATTTTTCTTGAAGCGCTTTTTTGCTTGGGTTTTGCAACTACTTTTTTATCTTTCTGTAATTCATTTAAAGCTTTTTTTAAATCATCATCAATGCTTTTTTGCTCATCTTTGTCATTTGGAATATCTAAAGGCTTTTTAAGTTCTTTATTTTCTTTGACCAAATCTTGTAAGTCTTCTTGAATCTTGTCAAATTCTTTGTTGATTTGTTCTTGATTTTCCACGTTGTTCTCTTTATCTTCGTTTGACAAATTTTCTTGCTTTTCGGAAAGTTTATCGAGTTTGTCTTTTAATTGTTCCGCTTTTTCCTGAACATAATATTTCTTGGTAAGTTCAACTAATTGTTCCAAGCTCTTAGTTTGATTTTTGGCAGTCTGTTTAAACTTGTCCATTTTTTCCATCAAGTCTTCCTTCTGGATTTTATCATTCAGCTCCTTAAGTTCGTCTAATAATTTTTTATTTTTCTCTAAATCCTTGTCAACATTATCTAGTCGTTTTTGCAAATCTTGTTTAAAATCATCTTTTTTGTCTGTTTTATTTTTGTCAAGATTATCTTTCATTTTATCTGCAAAATCTTTCATCATTTTATCCTGTTGGTTTTGGCGTTTGATGAAATCAATAATTTTTTGTTGGTCTTTGAATTCAAGAGTTTCTTTTTCCTTTCCAGACTTTTGCAATTTATCCATCTCCGAAATTTGCTTATCTTGATTTTTTAAAGATTTTTCCAAGTTGTTGATGTTGTCGTTTTGCTGTTGTAAATCTTGCTCTTTAATTTCATCATCAGTTGCGATGCGATTCGAAAAAACGGAAGATTTGGTACTTTTGAAATTATGAACTGCATCGTTGTCAAAAACCTCGAAATAATATTCATACGAAACTCCCTGTTCTACTGGTAGCGAACTTGGAAAAGCAAAAATAAACTGATCGTAAAGATTTGCCTTCACAGCTATTGTTCCCCGTTTGACTGATTCTGGTTTGTTTTTAGGATAATAAATAACCTGAAGCTTAGACAATCCATAATCATCCGAAATTTGGCCTAAAACATAGTTTTTATCCACTTTTAAACTATCCGGCGCATTATTTACATTGATTGTTGGGAACTGATCTTTGATTACCGAAATCAGATAGTTTAATTTCTCGTAGTTTTTAACTTTAGCATTCGAAGTAAGAATTTGATATTCTGTGTTTTGAGAGATTAATTTAGATAAAGAAAAATCATTTTCAGACTTATAAAATAGGAAATTAGAAGTCAGATCTTTCCAAACCACATTTTGGGTAGCAAAAGCATTAATATTCCAAGTAACACGTGTTCCTTCAGGAATAATGGCATTTCCAGTTCCTTTGATAATTTCAGGTTTTCTTTTCAAATAAGATGGAAAATTCAACAGCATTTGAAAATTGGCAATCGCTGGAATGGTCACGACATTCAATTCATAATCCGAAGAAGAAACCGCATTCGCCTCTACATGGAACAAAATGTTTTCTGTAGGTTTTTCAATTCTATATTGAAATTCACCGGCTTTAGTGGTTTCCATAAAACAACTTTCGTCACCAATGAAAATCATTGCATTTTCAGGAACTATTTTTCCTTCGGTTTTAACTCGAATGACAAAATCCTTGTTTTGTTGCGTTTGCAAATTATCATTCGATAATACGAAACGAAAAGGCGCAGGCGGAGAAAACTGGTCATGAAAATGTACTACCCGATTCAAACTTTGAGAAAGTATTTTACTGTTTCCTGTGAAATAAAAAAACAAGAAGAAAAGAATTGGAATGATTGCCAAAGGTAAATACTTCCTGTTTTTATAGAAATTAATGGCATTCCCAAAAGGAATTAACTGCAATGAATTTGCTTTTTGCGCAATGGAAGCTATTAAAAGTTCTGTCTGGTTTTTGTCATTCGACAATTGAAGAAAATTCGTCAGTTTGTCACTTACTTCAGTGAAATGAATGCCAATGATGGTTGATGCTTCATGATAATCAATCCCTTTTCGAAATTTGAATAATTGGAATAGGGGAAACAAAATAAATCGGATAAGAAGAAATATTTCTATACCAATAAAAACCCAAAACAAAACAGCTCTTCTTATGGGCTTGAGCCATAGAAAATATTCCACAAAAAGCGTGAACAAGAAATATAACAATCCTAAACCGATGAAGAAAATTATTCCCCGAATCAGTTCATTGGTGTGAAATTTCTTGATAAAAAGTTCCAACTTTTGATAAATAAAATTTGATGGTTCCAAAATTTATCCTTTATTTATATACCGATAAATGTAATAAATTTTAAGCATTAGGCATTAGCCAAAAGTTTGTTAAGGTTTTTGAATAAATTTTATTGCTTTTGGCTAGTGCTTAATGGCTTTTAGCTAATCCCTAAAATTGTATCTTTGCAAAAAAAATTACTGAAATGTCAAAGCAAGTTCGGGTGCGTTTTGCCCCAAGTCCAACTGGACCTCTTCATATCGGCGGCGTTCGTACCGCCTTATTCAATTATTTGTTTGCCAAGAAAAACAATGGCGTTTTCTTTCTTCGAATTGAAGACACCGATCAAAACCGTTTTGTTCCCGGAGCTGAAGAATATATTATGGATGCCTTGGAATGGTTGGGTATTGCTCCTGATGAAACCATTGGAAAAAATGAAAAATTTGGTCCCTACAAACAATCCGAAAGAAAACATTTATACAAACAATATGCCGACGAATTAATCAATTCAGGAAATGCATATTATGCTTTTGATACTCCAGAAGCTTTGGATTTCTATAGGAAACAACAAGAAGAGCAAGGAAAAACATTTATATACAACCATCATAACAGAGAAAAATTAGACACTTCTTTGGTGATTTCTGTAGAAGAAACCATTAGGAGAATTGCTGCTGGAGAAGATTTTGTCATTCGTTTTAAAACACCAGTTGACGAAACTTTGCATTTGGAAGACATCATTCGTGGCGAAGTTAAGTTTGAAACCAATTTGCTTGACGATAAAGTTTTGTTCAAAAGCGACGGAATGCCAACCTATCATTTGGCGAATATTGTTGATGATCACTTAATGGAAACCTCTCACGTGATTCGCGGTGAAGAATGGTTGCCTTCGATGCCGTTGCACGTAATGCTGTACCGAGCATTTGGTTGGAAATCCCCTGAATTTGCACACTTACCATTAATTATGAAGCCTGTTGGAAATGGAAAATTATCCAAACGTGATGGTGATAAAATGGGATTTCCAGTATTTCCATTAGATTGGAAAACAGCAGAAGGTATTTATTCAGGTTATAGAGAAAAAGGATTTTTCCCAGAAGCCGTTGTCAACTTTCTTGCTTTATTGGGTTGGAATGACGGAACTGAAAAAGAATTGTTTTCTTTAGAAGAATTAGTGGAAAGTTTTGATTTAAGTAGAGTTCATAAAGCGGGTGCCAAATTTGATCCTGATAAAAATAAATGGTTCAACCACCAATATTTGGTAAAACAAAACGATGCAGATTTAGCCAAAAGCTTCGCCCCTCTTGTTGCTGAAAAAGGTTTTTCGACTGCACTTGAAATGACAAGATTGACAAAAATAGTTTCTTTAATTAAGGAACGTGCTCATTTCGTTTCAGAATTTTGGGAATTGAGTGATTTCTTTTTTGTGGCTCCAACTACTTATGACGAAAATGCATCGAAAAATTGGAAGACAGAAACTCAAGTTTTAATGCAAGAATTGATTTCAGTTCTTGGAGAAATAACCGATTTTACTTCTTTAAATATCGAAACCATTGTGAAAGATTGGATGGCGAAAAACAAAATTGGAATGGGAAAAGTAATGCAGCCATTTCGATTAAGTTTGGTTGGCGCTTTGAAAGGCCCGCACTTATTTGACATCGTGGAACTCATTGGAAAAGAAGAAACGATTAAAAGAATCGAAAAAGCAATAAAAATTTTTTAAGACTAAAAAAGCTCCCGAAATTTGGGAGCTTTTTTTATAAATATAAGATAATGTTTCCGTTTAAAATCCCTGCATTTCCTTTAAAATTTACACCTAGATTTTTGCTGTTCAAATTGCCAAGCATATTATTTATACCATATTGATAGGAAATATTCGCCCGAAAATGCTTGGCTCCTCCAGTAATTCCAATCGTTGGATAAAAGTTGAATCTAGAAATATCTTCAATATCCTTGGCTAGCAATGTTGTTCCTGATAGAATGCTGTTTTCATTCGAAAGATCAGTCTTTAGTTTCCCGTTGATTTGAACTGTGGGTCCAAATTCAAAAGTTAAATGGTTTTCGATTATTCTAAAACTCAATTGTAGTGATATTTGAGCCGCCGACAACTTATAATTTACGTGTTCATTTAGCAAAAAACCACTATTTGTAGCGACTCCAAAATTGTTTTCACTAAACTGCATTGCATAAACCATATCCCAATCATCATAGAAATTTCCACGCAACGAAAGTCCACCATTCCAGCCATTTCCTGGTTTGGTCAGAAAATTTTTGGTGTTAAAAGTAAATTGATTTACACCAAAAAAAATCCCAATTCTGTTAGAATCCCTATAATCGTATTGCGCAAAAATTGCCGTTGAAATGAAAATAAACGCAAATGCAAAACCTATTTTTTTCATAAAATTGAATTAAACAAAAACAAACCTAAAGTTTTTTTGTAATTTAACGGTAATTTTTTTAACTAAATATTAATTATTATGGACATTTCATTAATCATCCTTCTTGTTTTGGGATTATTTATTTTTCTTTCTTCTTTCTTTACGGTCAAACAGCAGTCGTCTTTTATTATCGAACGTTTTGGAAAATTTTTGAGTGTCAGAAATTCCGGACTCCAACTAAAATTGCCTCTAATTGATAGAGTTGCAGGCCGTGTCAATCTAAAAATTCAACAATTAGATGTTATTATAGAAACTAAAACGAAAGACAACGTATTTGTGAAAATGAAAGTTTCAGTCCAGTTTAAAGTGATACAAGACAAAGTTTATGATGCTTTTTACAAACTCGAATATCCACACGACCAAATCACAGCTTACGTTTTTGACGTGGTTCGTGCCGAAGTTCCAAAACTAAAATTAGATGATGTTTTCGAAAGAAAAGATGATATTGCGATTGCCGTAAAACGCGAATTGAATGAAGCAATGACCACTTATGGTTATGATATTATTAATACGTTGGTAACTGATATTGATCCGGATATTCAGGTGAAAAACGCCATGAACCGTATCAATGCTGCCGACAGAGAAAAAACGGTTGCTGAATTTGAAGGTGAAAGCACTAGAATTAGAATTGTGGCCAAAGCAAAAGCCGAAGCGGAAAGCAAACGTCTACAAGGACAAGGAATTGCGGATCAAAGACGTGAAATTGCTCGAGGATTGGTCGAAAGTGTCGAAGTCTTAAACAGCGTCGGAATTAATTCACAGGAAGCTTCGGCGTTGATTGTGGTTACCCAACACTATGATACGCTGCAAGCCATTGGCGCCGACGCAAATTCAAATTTAATCTTATTGCCAAATTCTCCACAAGCCGGAAGCGACATGCTCAACAATATGGTAGCTTCTTTTACCGCTTCAAACCAAATGGGGGAACTGATGAAGAAAAACAACAAGAAATTAAAACCAAAAACTGACGAACATCACTCAGGAAATCAAGCTCCCGATACAGAAGTCTAATTTTGGGTTTATGAAATAAAAAAAGAGGCTTCAAAAGTAGTAGTGGTCGGAAGATTTTTTCTTCCGACTTTTTTTGTTTTATACTTAAAATAAAGTGTTTTTATTGTTTATCCTTAACAAGATTTAACTTTCTTTTTAAATTATTTATTTGTATATTTATTACTGTAAATCAGTAATT